>CAIRSO010000644.1 GCA_903881215.1 uncultured Bacteroidia bacterium | reverse complement strand
TGACCTGTAGGCACATCGTTTAGCCGAATCGAGGTGGTTAAGTCTCATTTGGGCCATACTCAGGGTATTGAAGTAATAAAGTTGAAGATCGGAGCCGGTTTTAACATCTCCTTTAGCGAGTCTGGCTGCAATCAGGTCTGATGTTGCCTGGTACTGATAGGCTTGATACAGCCTCGCTACGGCAGTATCCTGAATATTCTGAGATGAATTTGAGGCATAAGCAGTACCGAAAAGAGAGATAATCAACATAAAAAGGAGGAGAGTTACCACAGCTAATCTTCTCATTTCAAACAGAGTGAATTGTATATAAAATTGTTTGTTCAAATAGTATCCTTCGTGTTTCACATAGAGATGCAATGTAAACAAATAAGTGCCAATAAGGTTTCATCCCAGCCATTAAAAAGGGTGAAAAGTTCCTTTTTGAGACAAGAAGTTCTTATTTGAGATTGATATCAAAATCTGTCTGAGCAAAAAGTCCATTTTTGAGATAACAAGGTCGTTTTTTGAGAGCGATAACAGTAGCGTGCCAGGATACTTTTGTCCAGCTTATGTCCACCATGATTATTCCCTTAATAACAAATAAGTGGTCCATACAAATTTATGTTTTCAGATTACCCTTACAGGAAAACTACGCGGTCGCGGTATACGCTTCAGTGCCATGTACCTGGCTTTTCCACTCAACATCACGGGATTTGTAGAATATGCCCACTCCGAAGGTATTGTGATTGAGGCAGAAGGATCCGACGAGGATCTCGAACAATTCATTGCCGGTTTACGCAGTTTGGTCCAGACCTTTAAAATCTCCGATATCAGCATTTCCGAAATAGCCCCCAAAGGGTATTCATTCTTCGAAATCCGAAACATCTCCAGAGCGGATGAAACCATAGAACATATATCATTATTAATCAGATGTATTGATTTGTTCTCATGGAAGATGCGACGCATGTTTGGTTACGATAAGCGCCAGAATACACAACTCAAATAAGCATACCTTAATAATAATATCATGAAAAATTTTGTACTCCGAAACATTCTAACAGCATCATTTATGCTGTTGGTTGCAATCAGCGGTATAGCCCAAAGTATTGTCATCAACCCAGCCTCTGATGGCAGCTTTGAAGGAAGCCATGGATGGACGTTGATGAACAAGTACACCGTCAACAAATGGTTAGTAGGGACCGATCAAAAAACGGCCGGCAGTTCAGGTGCTTATTTATCAAATAATAATAGCACCAACATGCTAACCAGTCCGCAAGCTGCCGACAGCAGGATCTATATATACAAAGACATCTTCATTCCTGCCAATGCCACATCTGTCGCACTTTCATTCAAATATAAAAATTCAGGAACTGATGCTTCGGGCGGCAGGTTTTTGTTTGAACAGGTTTCCGATTTTCCGAACCCCATGCCCACAGATGGCAATCGGATTATATTGGGGAACCAATTCAACACAATGCTGAACAACAGCCCAAGCTGGACTACCTATACCAACTCCACTCCCTTTTCCACAGACAGGCCGGCAGGATATAGCGGCGTTTTAACCCCGGGCAGAAATTACCGGCTGGCATTTGAATGGGCGGCTTTGTCCCAGGCCTCTTATACAGAGCTTCCCCCCTTCTGTGATCTGCCAACCTCTGGTAATACCTCACGCAACCCTTCCATCCTGCATCGTGATATGGATGTGGTCTTTACTTTTAATCCTACCGGGGGAAGCAATTACAGTATCAACTGGACGGCATCCGAAAACATGACCATTTTGTCCGGGCAAGGCACTCACCAGGTGACGGTTCATCTGGGTTCCGCCTGGACCAAGGGTGAGGCCACAGCCAATCTCTCCTGTCCTGATGGTAATTATGTCTCCAACGGCAAAAACAGCGGTCCGCTTGCCATTGATGAAGTATCGCTCACCTATATCCCAACCCCTAAAATCAACTCTTTTTCACCACTTTCAGCCCAGCCCGGCGAATCGGTGACCCTTACCGGGGAATATTTCGGAGCCACAGCCGCTAACAATGTTGTTACCCTTGGCGGAGTAAAGTGCGCTATCACAGCAGCCTCTTCAACCAGTATTACGGTTTCCGTACCTTCCCGCCTTGCGATGGATTATTTTACGGTTCTTAATACCACCACCAAGCTGATTTGTACTTCACCCTCCAGGTTCGTAACCAAAAATACGGCCCTCGCAGGCAAATCCTATCTTGCCTCGCCGGGTAACTCTTTTCAGGCACCGGTCACCTTCGCCACCTCCTTTACATCCGCTTTCGATCAGAAATTTATCCTGAGCGATATGGATATGGATGGGAAAACTGATATTGTAAGTTACTCAACGGCAGGTGTGCCGCAGGTGCTTCGAAACACCTCCAC
>CAIRSO010000643.1 GCA_903881215.1 uncultured Bacteroidia bacterium | reverse complement strand
TGGATGGTTTTGAGGTTTGCAGATACTTAAAAAACAATATTTTAAGTAGTCATATTCCTATTATATTGTTAACTGCCCTTAGTGACACTGATAAGAAGATTGGAGGATATTCTTCAGGAGCCGATGCATATGTTACCAAGCCGTTTGACGAAAAGATTCTTTTAGCCCAGATTGAAAACCTGATCCGATCAAGAGCAAAATTAAGAGATGTGTTCTCTGTATCAGACAGTGAGTGGGCCAGCGGAATGGCTCATCTAAATTCGGATAAATTATTGATTGAAAAAGCCGGAAGCATAGTAGAGCAACATCTTAATGATAAAAATTTCATTGTTGACCACCTTGCTGCCAAATTAAATATTAGTACCAGTTCATTGTACCGAAAGCTAAAGTCACTAACCAATCAGTCACCAACCGAATTTGTCAGGTATATCCGGCTAAAAAAGGCTATTAAACTAATGACAGAAGGTAATTCCAATGTAGATGAGATCGGCTTTGCAATTGGATTTAACTCCCATTCCTATTTTACCAGCAGCTTCAAAAAGCAATTTGGTATGACCCCTTCAGAATACCTGCATGATTTAAAGTTGAAAAAAAAATAACAACATTAAAACGTTGATCAATCAGAAGAATCGATTGAGGATTGTCATGAATAGTATTTAATCCGGCAATCAGGATTATTTTGAGGCCAAAACGAAAATGGTCCTTCTATGGTTTGTAACCAATCGAAGGACCATCTCTATCGATAAAAATGACTTTGCAAATCGTATTTCTACCTGCTAATTTTTAAAGACTTTGGAGACAAGTTTTCCACTAAATCCTGATAAATTAACAAGATAGAGTCCTTTAATTGAGTTTTTTCCTGTATAATCAGTGCCATCCCAGGTTACTCTATAGTGACCTTCCTCCTGAAAATTGCTTGCGAGTGTCCTAACCCGCTGACCAATAATATTGTAGATACTCACTTCCATCCTTTGTGCCTTAGTAACTGAATAGGAAATTTCAGTTTGGTTGTCAAAAGGGTTTGGGTAACTGGGCTCGATTTGAAAACCAAGATCACCTTGTACAGCGAGTTGCGCACTTTTTTGTACAATTCCCTGAGCCCACTGAGCTTTAAGGGCTGGCCAGGCATTTAAATCCCCAACCGGGTAACCGTTGTCACCCGCTTTATATGATTTTGAAGTGGTAGAATAGGTCACGTCCCATTCGTAAGGATAGATTTCAGAAAAATTATTTGGAAAAACGGAGGCTTTAGGGTGAGTGACCCAATATGTAAGGTAGTTATAGAGCATCTGACCCGAAGAGGCGTTTTTGAAAGTCAGCTCTTCTGCAAAGTATGCTTGTGGCATAGCTGTCGGACCAACAAATTTGATAATGGCATTGTTAACGGGTCTGACATCACCTATGGAATCATTAGGAGGAGTAAGATTGAAAAAATCAACAAATTTCTTTTCATGGTAAATGTTGTTATTTCTCATCACAACAGAAGCCGTAGTCAGTTTTGAAGAAAGACTATCATGCGTAATCACCGCAAAAGCTTTATCAGGTTGCATTTGCTCTGTCCGCCAACGTGCTGTGAATCTGTCCCCATGTGTCAAAGGATTGGCAAAGATGTTGTTGGTAATAATAGCCGTTTTTGTTTTCCCAAGTTGAATACAACCATGGTAACCCTGAATGTTTACGATGGTATTATGATCCATTTTGAGATAGCCGATAATAGGTGCCATGTTTCTGAAAACCCTGTCGGTCATATTATACATGGTGCAATTTTGTATCACAACAGTATCAACGGTTCCTGTATTTCTAAGATCGACCGCCCTGCCGTTTCCTCCGAGTGAGATCTGATGTCCCATGTTTCCAATGATACAATCGATGTAGTATAGTTTTACTCCATCAACCTGAACAGCAAGGGCACCACCACGGTCGTTGCTAATTTTGCATCCGCGGAAAGTACACCGGTAATTTTTCCCGTACATGTTCAGAATTCTGTTGCCAAGAGTTCCATTGGAATGCTTGCCATCAATTTCGATGTTTTCCAATATCAGATTTTGACGAGCTGTGATCATGGCAGCTGAGGCACCTGCACTGTTCAGGGTATGGAAAATAATAGGTATCGTCCCTGTTCCTGCTTCGGCGCGGATATAAAGATCATAATCTGCACTATTGATGGTGGAAGTTTGTAAATAGACTTGTCCTCTCTTAAGTTGATACACCACATTTTTGTTGGTTAATCGATTGGGGGCATCAGCGTTGATGGCATTGAAGATCTGGTCATAAACCAGTGGCTGACCGGGGGTGATTCCCTCTATGGTAACCACACGTTGCTGAGCACCGGCAATCTGAATAGTCAGAAAAAATGCACCCAGCAAAAAAAGTTTTCTATATATTGTTCTCATTTGTTAACTGTTTTATAATAAATGAAATAATGGAACCTTATTGAAGATTAATTTCTACCCCCAAATCAAAGGAAAAACCGTACATGTTTTCATAGGTCGGGAAGGCAGAAGTATACCGGTACCCTTTTTCTGTTGCATTGGTAAGATTGTTTAAGTTCAACAATACACTGAAGTATTTATTGATTTTCTGCTTGGCTGTCACATCAAAACGCACATAAGCATCGGTATAACGATTGTATCCCAGCTGATCTGTGTTTGGATTGATACCTGTGAGCCTGTTCCCCTGGTAGCTCATCGAGACTCTGGTAGAGAATCCTTTGTGATCATAACCAAGAAAAGTGTTGGCTGTGAAGTCCACTTGTGATGGCATTCTACTTTTTGTCAATTGGAAATAGGATTTTTTGAAATCCACAACAAGGGTAGGTCTTACGTTGTTGTACATGACAATATCCTCTATTTTTTTCCATACAGTATAATA
>CAIRSO010000642.1 GCA_903881215.1 uncultured Bacteroidia bacterium | reverse complement strand
GTGGGAGAAGGAGATTCCTGCGGAGGAGGCCATTGAACTTTTTACGCTTTGCGAACCAGGCATTATAGACAAGACCCGTTATGAAGTTAAATCCGGTTCTCACAATTTTGAAGTAGATGATTTTTATGGTGAAAACCAGGGATTGATCGTTGCAGAAATTGAATTGACTTTTGAAGCTGAAGCGTTTGATAAGCCTTCCTGGTTGGGGCTTGAGGTTACCGGAGATGTTAGATATTACAATTCAGCCTTGATGAAACATCCTTATTCAATGTGGTAAAAAGTTTGCGGTAGAGATTAGTTATTACGATATCCAAATGACTGACCATTTTCTAAGAAGATTTCTATACCTTTAAAACTCCCATAACTATTCACAATATCCAGGTATGATTGATGAAAATGTGAAGATTCATGATCTGTTCTCCCTGGAGATAAAAGAAGGATTTGTTGCAAGCGAAAAACAGAAGATTAACATTTTCGCTTTCAGCATGTGGATCTTTATGCCAAATAATTTGGAGATAAAAGGATGCTGATTTCGGAGCAAATTGTACCGGGAGAGAAAATCTACTATCTCAATTTAATTTTGCAGGCAAAGAACACAGAACAATGGGATTTAAAAAGATATAGAATTGCCTTTAACCGCAATGGAATTCAAAAAATAGAGACATTCGAATAAGCCCTTCATGCTCTTTTCAGCTTTTCTATTACCTTTACCTTTCTCAATAGAACCTACAATTTGGCTATTATATGAAGATAATCATCACAGGATCAAAGGGACAGCTCGGTCGATCTATTCAGGAATTATCTTCCGGTTATCCGGAATTTTCTTTTGTATTTACAGACATTGAAGAACTTGATATCTGTGATGCAGCCTTGGTTGATCGATTTATCGCAAAAGTAAATCCCTTTGCCATTGTCAATTGTGCTGCCTACACTGCAGTTGACAAGGCTGAAAAAGAAGTAGTTCTTGCCGAAAAAATCAACCATCATGCGGTGGTCAATCTGGTTAGTGCCTGCAAGAAATATGGGGCCAAACTTATCCATATCTCGACCGACTATCTTTTTGACGGCAACAAGTCATCCCCTTACCATGAAAAAGACATCGTCAGGCCCCGATCTGTTTATGGGATTACGAAACTTGAAGGTGAGACGGCAATTTTGCGTGCTGAGATAAAATCTATCATCATACGCACCTCGTGGCTTTACTCAGCTTATGGTTCCAACTTCGTGAGAACCATGCTCCGGCTCGGAAAAGAAAGGGACCAACTGGGTGTTGTCTCCGACCAGGTAGGTTCGCCAACCTATGCGATAGATCTTGCCAAGGCGGTGCTGGATATACTACAGATAGGAGCAAACGACAGCAAACGGTTTGTCACAGGCATTTATCATTTTTCGAATGAAGGGGTGGCGAGTTGGTTCGATTTCACGCAAGCTATTTTTGAGCTTACACCGGAGATTACCTGCAGGGTTAATCCCATTGATACCCTGTCTTATCCAACTCCGGCTACCAGACCGGCTTATTCTGTGTTGAATAAATCGAAAATCAAAACTACTTTTGCCCTTGATATTCCTTATTGGAGAGATAGTCTGAAATTATGTCTTATCAAACTACAAGAAGATGCAAACAAATGAAATTCCCGAAAATGTACTCCTAAAAGCTCAGGAATGGTTGCAAGGAAATTACGATGCAGCCACAAAAGCGGAGGTTAAAGAACTGATGGAAAAGGAAGATCCGAGTGATCTTATTGATGCCTTTTACCGTGATCTTGAATTTGGCACCGGAGGACTGCGTGGCATCATGGGGGTTGGTTCGAATAGGATGAACATTTATACAGTTGGTGCTGCCACCCAAGGGCTCAGCAACTATTTGAAACTGGCGTTTGCCCATCTGCCTGAAATAAAGGTTGCCATTGGACATGATTGCAGAAACAATAGCCGGTTATTTTCAGAAACTGCAGCAGCCATTTTTTCAGCCAATGGAATAAAGGTTTATCTGTTTGAGACGCTTCGCCCTACTCCCGAACTATCATTTGCAATCAGGGAACTGGGTTTGCAGAGTGGAATTATCCTGACAGCCTCGCACAATCCAAAAGAGTACAATGGTTACAAGGCTTACTGGGATGACGGATCGCAAATTGTGGAACCTCACGACACGAATATTATTGCCGAAGTCGAGAAAGTCAAAGTTGAAAACATCAGGTTTAACGGTAATCCTGAATTGATTTTCCCGCTTGGAGCAGAAATGGATGAGACCTATTTGAAAAAGGTAGTCTCTATTTCCCTTTCGCCTGATGCCGTCAAAAATCAGCACGACCTGAAGATCGTTTACACGCCTATTCATGGAACCGGTGTTGAATTGGTGCCGATGGCATTGGCCAAAATGGGGTTTACCAATGTTATTCATATTCCTGAGCAGGATGTTGTTAGCGGAGAGTTCCCTACCGTGATATCTCCAAACCCCGAAGAGCCTGCCGCTTTAGCATTGGCGCTAAAAAAAGCAAAAGAGGTGGATGCCGATCTGGTCATGGCCACGGATCCGGATGCCGACAGACTTGGAATTGCTGTTAAGAATGACAAGGGGGAATTTATCCTGGTCAACGGCAATCAAACTGTGTTGATATTCCTCTATTATATTATCACGAAACGCAAGGAGCTTGGCTTGCTGACCGGTAAAGAGTATGTGGTCAAAACCATTGTCACTTCCGAGCTGGTGGCTGAAATAGCTGCCAAAAATGGCGTAGAATATTACGACTGCTATACCGGATTTAAATACATTGCTGATGTTATCCGCCAAAATGAAGGAAAGAAAATCTACATCGGCGGAGGTGAAGAGAGCTTTGGTTTTCTACCGGCAGACTTTGTCCGGGACAAGGATGCTGTCAGCTCTTGCGCATTGATGGCAGAAATTGCTGCCTGGGCCAAAGATCACAAACTCACCCTCTTCGAAATGCTTCAGGATATTTATCTGACATACGGATATTCAAAAGAGAAGATGAAATACATCGTTCGGAAAGGAAAGGCGGGAGCTGAAGAAATTGAACAACTTATGGTAAAGTTCAGGAACAATCCTCCCAAACAATTGGCAGGCTCACCATTGGAATGGATAAAAGATTATGAAACGCTTGTCATGAAGAACCTGCTTACCGGAGAAGAAAGGCCAATTCAACAAAAATCAACGGCCAATGTCTTGCAGTTCTTTACGGTAGATGGGTCAAAAGTTTCCGTGCGACCTTCCGGCACTGAGCCGAAAATAAAATTTTATATCGAGGTAAAAGCGCCACTTTTTTCGCGGGAAGACTATGATCAGGTGGATTTAGCTACTTCGCAAAAAGTTGATTTGGTCATGAAAGATTTAGAAATTTAATTGATACACATTATGAGAACATTATTATTTGTAGCAGCATTGTTTTTCTCATTTGCTTCTATGGCTCAAAAGGTTGAACCGCCAAAACCCGCAGCCCCAAAAGCAGAACCCACGAAAGAAGAATTGGCTAAGATGAAACCGGAAATGACAGAATTCTGGGATCCTGAAGTGGCTGTTGTTACGCCGGGTCAAACACCATTGGATGCTCCCTCTGATGCCATTGTATTGTTTGACGGCACTCCTGAAAGCTTTAGTGCCAACTGGACGAATACAAAAGGCGAACCTTCCGGATGGATGGTAGCTGATCAGTGCGTTACTGTTGTGAAAAAAGCCGGTGGAATCAAGAGTAAAGTTGAACTGCAAGATTTTCAACTTCACATTGAATGGCGTACACCAGCTGAAGTCATAGGAGAAAGCCAGGGTCGTGGCAATTCAGGAATTTTCCTGCAAGGCAGGTATGAGTTACAAGTCCTCGATAACTACGAAAACAGAACCTATCGCAACGGTCAGGCCGGATCCATCTACAAACAATATGCCCCTCTGGTTAATGTTTGCAAGAAGCCGGGAGAATGGCAAGTTTACGATATCATCTATACTGCCCCACGTTTCAAAGAAGATGGAACTGTTTTCTCTCCGGCACGTGTTACAATTATACAGAATGGCATTTTGGTCCAAAACAATATATCACTGTTTGGAGGTACTGAATACATTGGTATCCCGAAATATGTCGCCCACGGTGCAGCAGCACTCGAATTACAGGACCACGGTAATCCGGTAAGCTATCGCAATATCTGGGTTCGGAAATTATAAAAGAAGTGCCTAAAGTATTTAAAGTGCCTAGAGTGCCTAAAGTTGAGAATTCCCAACTTTAGGCACTTTAAGTACTCTAGGCACTCCAGGCAC
>CAIRSO010000641.1 GCA_903881215.1 uncultured Bacteroidia bacterium | reverse complement strand
TGGCTAAAAAGGAATTTGTCTTTAGGGTAAAAATGTCTAAATTCGCCCCATTAAAAATTAGCTCGTATGAACATCTCGTACAAATGGTTGAAAGATTACCTGAAATTATCGCTTACTCCAGGTGAAATTGCTGCTATTCTCACTCAATTGGGACTGGAGACCGGTGGTATTGAGGAAATTGAATCCATCAAAGGAGGGTTGAAAGGGTTGGTTGTAGGTGAAGTACTGACCTGTCAGAAACACCCGGGTTCCGACCATCTCAGCATCACTACCGTGGATCTGGGCAGCGGTGAAGTTGCACCCATTGTCTGCGGTGCTCCCAATGTGGCAGCCGGTCAGAAGGTGATTGTAGCCACCGTTGGAACTGTTTTGTACAAAGGTGACGAATCTTTTACCATCCAGAAATCAAAAATACGGGGTGAAGTCTCAGCCGGAATGATCTGCGCCGAAGATGAAATTGGTCTTGGAAGCGATCATAACGGCATCATGGTACTTGATCCTGCCGCCATTACCGGAACGCCAGCATCTGCTTATTTTAAGATAGAAAGCGATTATTGCATGGAGGTCGACCTCACACCAAACCGCATTGACAGTGCCTCTCACATCGGAGTGGCCAGGGATTTGGCGGCCTTTTTACGTCAAACTCAGGATATTTCATACACAAGGCCTTCGGTTGATCATTTCAAAGTCTCAAAGAATACCCATAATATCGCTGTTTCAATAGCCAATCCGGAGGCCTGTGCCAGATATGCAGGGGTTTCTATCTCAGGAATTACAGTCAAAGAGTCGCCCGATTGGTTAAAAAACCGGCTTCGTGTTATCGGGTTAAAACCCATCAACAACGTCGTAGACATCACCAATTATGTCCTTTTTGAAACCGGTCAGCCGTTGCATGCATTTGATCTGTCGGCCATCAAAGGGAATAAGATTGTCGTAAAAACGCTACCCTCCGGATCAAAATTCCGTACCCTGGATGAGATTGAACGCTCTCTGGACGAAAAAGACCTGATGATTTGCAATGAAACGGAGGGTATGTGTATCGGAGGTGTTTTCGGAGGATTGGACTCCGGAATCAAAAATGAGACAACAGATCTGTTTCTTGAAAGTGCTCTTTTTAATCCGGTGTTTATCCGAAAAACTGCACGCCGGCACGGATTGAATACTGATGCCTCTTTCCGGTTCGAACGTGGCGTCGATCCTAATGGCACGCTTTATGCACTCAAACGCGCTGCTCTTCTCATTTGTGAATTAGCCGGAGGTGAGATTTCTTCCGAAGTAATCGATGTGGTAGCAGATCCATCCGTACTCGAACCTTTTGCAGTATCTGTTAGTTACAGTAACATCTCCAGACTGGTTGGCAAGGAGATCCCACAGGAGCAAATTAAGAATATCCTCACTTCACTCGAGATCAGTATCAATTCGGAGAATGCTGACGGACTGGAACTGTCTGTGCCCCCATATCGGGTTGATGTTCGCCGTGAAGCAGATATCATAGAGGAGATCCTGCGTATTTATGGATACAACAATGTGGAAGCCGGCGTTTCCGTCAAATCAACCCTTCAGCATGCAGCTCATCCTGATAAGCAAAAACTGCAAAACCTGGTTTCTGAGATGCTGACAGCAGTCGGATTCAATGAAATCATGTGCAACTCACTCACCAGACTGAGTAATTATGACCAGCTCAGCAGCTTCAAAGAGGAGAATTGCGTGAAGCTTTACAATCCGCTGAGTGCAGATTTAAACGCAATGCGGCAGACCTTACTCTTCGGCGGACTTGAAACCATTCTGAGAAACACCAATTTCAGAAATGCTGATTTGAAGCTATATGAATTTGGAAATGTTTATTTCTTCGATGGCTCCAAAACGTACACCAATCCTGTGAAGAATTACTCGGAAGAGGAGCACGCAGGCATCTGGTTGACAGGAAATAAAGAGGGTGAAAACTGGGTTTCCAAGGCCCAGCCGGCCAGTTTTTATACCTTAAAAAGCCACCTCGAAAAGATTTTGTCCCGTTTGGGGATATCGCCGGATGGTTGTCAGGTTAAATCTTTCGCCTCAGAAATTTATTCCGACGGACTCGAATATTCCTATAACAATATGATGATTGCCCATTTGGGCATCGTCAGTAAAACTATTTTGAAACAACATGGATTGCAGGCAGAAGTTTTTTATGCAGACATTCACTGGACACTTCTGCTCAAGGCCATCAAGAAACAGAAAGTAGCTTATACGCCACTGCCTAAATTTCCGGAGGTAAAAAGAGATTTGGCGTTACTTGTCGACCATGAGGTTTCATTTAGTATGATTAAGATGTGGGCACACCGTACAGAGAGGGAATTGCTCAAATCTGTGTCTATCTTTGATGTTTATGAAGGATCTAATCTGCCAGAAGGGAAGAAATCATATGCAGTAAGCTTCGTGCTTAGAGATGATTCGAAAACCCTCAACGACAAACAGATTGAGAAAGTAATGGAAAAATTGGTTCACACTTTTCAACGCGAGCTGGGAGCTCAGATAAGGTAAAATGGAAATTCAAATTAAAAAAGTTACTACTTCCTCAGAGGTAGATATTGTTGCCGGATTGGCTAAAGCAATCTGGCCGGAACATTATATCCCCATTATTGGGAAAGAGCAAGTGGATTTTATGCTTGGAAAATTTCAATCATCAAAGGCCATTTTGGCACAAATCGATCAGGAAGGCAATCATTATTTTTTAATTTACCATGATTTTATTCCTATTGGGTACATTGGGATCATTGAAAAGTATAGCGAAATATTTCTTAGCAAGCTGTATTTAATCTCTTCAGAGCGTGGTAAAGGGATTGGGCACAAAGCCATTGATTTTCTGATTGCAAGGTGCAGGGAAATCGGAGCTGCTTACATTACCCTTACCGTCAACAAAGAGAACCTCGACACGATCAGCGCTTACGAAAGAATTGGTTTTGAGATATACGGCGATCTGGTAAGCGACATTGGCTCGGGTTTCGTGATGGACGATCATATGATGAGGCTTCGGATTACACCTAGGTAGCTTCTAATGTTGGATTACTGGACTCCCAGCCAAGGATTTCACAAATTGCACCTTGATTAGCACAAATTAACTCAGGCTCTACCGCAGATTACTCAAATTTCACAGATTAGAAGTTAAAATGCAAACTCTCCGTTTCCCTGTTTCTCCGTTTCAACTTCTCCATCCATCTATCAGTCCCCCAGGCCACTAGTCTCTCCATCCTTCCGTCTCACCCTCCCATTTTCTCATCTTCTCATCTTCCTAGTCCCCAAGTCTCCTAGTCCTCCGAGTCCCCTAGTCCTCCGAGTCTCCTAGCCTCCAAGTCTCCGAGTCTCCTAGTCTCCTAGTCTCCTAGTCCCCTAGTCCTCCGAGTCTCCTAGTCCCCTAGTCTTTCCTTCCTACTCATACAATTGCCTGAGGTTCCCAAAATAATCCTGGTCCCAGCCTTCCACCATATTATCAAAAGCATCATCCGGGATGTTGGTTTGATGCAACTCTACCAACGTCCCTTTCCGATCGGGATGCAGCTTGATGGTGACGATTGAATCTTCTTCTTCGCCAAAGAACCATTTCTGAACAATCAGCTTATCCTGGACAAATTCAAGGTTGATGCCGGTGATGGCCCCATCCCAGATCTCAAACTCACTGCCAGGTTCGGTGCTCATGACCACCGGCTCGCCGGTCCATATTTCTATCATCAATGGATTGGTCATCGCATTGTAAACATCCTGTGGAGAAGCGGAGAGCGTGTAACGTTTTTTGAAATCTTTCATGGCAAGTACTTAGAATACTTAAAGTACTTAGAGTACTTAGAGTTAATTAAAGATCAAAAATAGCTGAATTTTATACATTTTACTAACTGGAGTTCCACAATTTATGAACTTGTCGTAACTTTAGGCACTCTAAGTACTTTAAGTACTCTAAGTACTCTCTTATGAACAAACTCCTCCTCTACGCCCGTCTCGTTAAATTCGAGCACACGATATTCGCAATGCCATTCGCGCTGATTGGGTTTTTTATGGCAGTTATGGTCACCGATCAGATTCATTTCTGGCAACTGCTAGGTTCTATAGTACTCTGCATGGTTTTTGCCAGAAATGCGGCCATGGGTTTTAACCGCTATCTGGACCGGAAATTTGATGCTGCCAATCCCCGCACCGCGAAACGCGAGATCCCGGCTGGATTGGTTTCCGCTCCCAGAGCACTCTCATTTGTCTTCATCAATTCCCTGCTTTTCGTGGCTGTTACCTACTTGATTAATCCGTTGTGTTTTGTACTATCTCCTGTGGCACTGTTTGTTATCCTTGGATACAGCTTCACCAAACGGATCACACCTTTGTGTCATTTTGTGCTCAGCCTCGGACTTTCCCTTGCCCCAATCGGTGCCTGGCTGGCAGTGAATGGTGAATTTGCCATTGCACCATTACTTTTTTCAGGAGTAGTTTTTTTCTGGGTAAGCGGTTTTGATATTATTTATGCTTGCCAGGATGTTGACTTCGACCAGCAATTTCATCTTAAAAGCATTCCTGCCATGGTTGGAGTGAAAAAAGCACTGAGGATCTCAGAATTTCTTCATTTGCTGGCATTTGCTTTTGTTATCATCGCAGGAATCAACCTGGCTGCCAATTTAATTTTTTGGGTTGGGGCAGCTCTCTTTGGGGGATTGATGATCTACCAGCACCGGATTGTCAAAGCTGACGACCTAAGCCGGGTCAACCTTGCATTCGGCACCACCAACGGGATTGCCGGGGTTATTTTTGCGGCGTTTGTGATTGGATCATTGTATTACGTGTAGAGACGCGATTTATCGCGTCTCTCTTCTCCAATATGATATTTCGGTTACGGTTAGACGCGATAAATCGCGTCTCTGCATGTCAAAATTTGTAATTAAACCCGATCGTAAAAAGCTCCTTGAACTGCCACTTGGCTTCCTGCGCTATCTGTTTGCCGGTTTCATCTTTAATCGGGAATTTGACATTATAGTCATAGATAACCTGGGTCATCACCCGGCAGCTTATTCGCTGCGTCACCTGCAACACGAGCGTCTGCTCCCAGTTTATGTTGAATTTCTGGAAAGGATAGTTGTAGCTGTTAAAGATCTCAGCACGGGTATCATAAATAATATTCTCGATAATCGGATAATGCCAGTTGAGCTTTACTATCGCACCAGGTTCCCAGTTTCTCTTCCTGCCCGGCTCAAGTCCGAAATTGATCGGGTTAATCAAGGCAGTATCCCTCACAAATGTGGTCTTTGAAGTAAGCGGGGATAGGAACAGCGAAAAATTTTTGTTGGGTTTATAATCCATACCTAAGGAGAATGTCAAATAGCCAGGGGCCATAAAGGCAGAAATTGGGTTCTCTTTATCCGGAAATTTGTAACCTCGGACCATCTGTGTCCTGAAATTTATTTCACCGGAATAATACCATTTCTTTGCAGCGGAAACACCAACCCTCGACTGGATTTCCAACTTATCCTCATTTTTTTCCAATCCACGAGTCTTGGAATTAAAGATCCCCAACCTGAATTCCGCCATGTTTTCCCACTTGAAATTGTCCTTGCTGTAATTGGCAGAATATTTTTCAATTAACAACAAGGCCAGGGAGCTTTCACCTCCTTTTGCCC
>CAIRSO010000640.1 GCA_903881215.1 uncultured Bacteroidia bacterium | reverse complement strand
GGAACTTCAGAAACTCGACCGTGATATCGTTTTTAATCTTTGCCAGTACGGGATGGGTGAATCGTGGAAATGGGCAGGATCTATCATCAGTATAAAAATAGCATCTTGTAATGTTAATAAAAAATACCTTCTCTGAGGAATCACTTCAGCCGATGAGGGATTACCTATCACTGCTGTTCGGTCAAATTTTGTAAAACCACTGAAAATGCTCAATTTCTTTAACCTCTACGAGGTAAAGTGTTCCATGGGGCTTGTTTTTCTACAATACTATATCCGCTACGCGGAAAGTTCGCTGCAGTCTAATAAAGCATTTCGGATAAATATGCAATATGCTGTATAACAATGTTATTAATATATATTTCTTCCGCGTAGCGGATATAGTATTGTAGAAAGATTGGATAAGATGATCCCATTTCCGCGTAGCGGATAAAGTATTTTTTTTTACCTGATGACAATGAATTCCAGTAAAAAAAATCCTAGCTCAGCCAGATATACAATCCCAAAGTGATCAAAGCCAATATACTCCAATGCAATCTCCAGTCGGTAATACCTTCAAATTTGGCAAATCCGTTGGAATAGTTGATGGTTGTTTTTTCGAGTTTCTCCGGAGCTGTTTTCTCTGTAAAAGCAGAAACGGCAAACAAGACTCCGGTAATCAGAATCTCAGCCCATAATCCCCGGAAACCAAAATTCAAGGTAAGCGGATGGTGCAGAATGGGAAAATATTGAGCTCCAGCCGCAGGTCCAATTAACTGATCAATGACAAAGATTGTCGCAAGAACAATTCCGACAAACACGGATACGATTGCCCCTTTCATGGTTACCTTTTTACTGACGATCCCAAAGAATATGGCAGGGAACACAGGTATTACCAGATACGCTGAGATGGTTTGAAGATATTTGTACAATCCTTCCTCGTTTTTATAAACCAGGTACGCAGCTCCAAAGCCAAGCAATGTAACCAGAACGATGACATAACGCCCCAAGGTTACCTGTCTCTTTTCTGAAACTTTTGGGTTGAATTCAAGAATAAAATCCCTCACCACAAGCGTCGAAACGGAATTTAAAACCGCGATCAGTGAAGTAACGAGGGCAGCCATCAGTGAGGCAAGCATCAGTCCTCGCAAACCTGTGGGCATTAGTTTATTAAGGAGAAGCACAAACGTTTGTTTGGTGGCATCCCCCTGCAGTTCATTGGGATACAGGGCAAAGGCGATGACACCCGGAAGTGCAAAAATGAAGATGGGGAACAGTTTCAGAAAAGTGGCGAACATGGCTCCCCATCGGGCATTCTTCAGGTCGGGAGCGGATAAAGCTCGCTGTACATTCACCTGGTCAATGCCCCAATAGAAGATCCCGGCATAAAATGCTGTTGCGAAAATTCCCCAGAAAGGATAAACCGGATCAGAGATCGGTTTGGAAATCTTCATCATCTCGGGTACTTTTTCCATCAGACCACCCCAGCCACCTACTTTGTCCAATCCTATGAAAAGCATGATGGAGGATCCAACCAATATAATGATGACCTGGATGGCATCCGTATAGGCAACGGCAGTAAAACCTCCAATGATGGTGAAAACAGCCACGATAGCACCAATATAGAATACAGTCGTCATTACATTCCAACCCAGAATACTGTTCAGGACGAGAGCACCCGCAAACAGCGTAAATGCAAGTTTGGTCATCACACTGATAACGAGCATCAAACCGGAGAAGAAAGTTCGGGCACGCCTGTCAAACCGCAATTCCAAAAACTCGGGAATGGTGAAGACTTTGTTTTTCATGTAATGTGGAAACAATATGGCACAAGCGAATCCAAGTGTGATCGCACAAGTCAGTTCGACGGATCCTGCAGATAAGCCATATCTGTAAGAGTCTCCTGACAGCCCGACCAGATGCTCTGCGCCAATATTGGTTGCAAACAATGATGCCCCGACAATTGGCCATGCTATTTTCCTGCCTCCCAGAAAGAAGTTGGAACTGTTTGCACCGGCTTTCTTCCGATAGGCCATATACAAGCCAAAAGCCATACTTCCAATCATGACAAAGGAGAAGACGAACCAGTCGAGAGAGGTTAGAGATAAGTTCATAAAGTGGTAGTTTAGTTAACGAAATAAGAAGTGCCTAAAGTGCCTAGAGTATTTAAAGTGCCTAGAGTACTTAGAGTGCCTGGTTTGTATTGAGTAGTTTAATTAGTTGTTGATAAAGATAGGGAAATGTTTGAATTTGGTTTCCTTCGATGTAAAAACCCTTGCCACCGTATGCCTGAGGAATGCGCGCGACAATGCTCTTCTGATCCCTGAAATAATATCCAACAGTAGTTTCGTTGGTGGCAGTTTCAGGTTTGTAGGGTCTTAAATCAAAGTTAGCTGTTAGGATGTCGGTTGGAGTTTGTTGGATGTTTCCTACCATGGAAGCTGCTTTAAGGAAAACTTCCGGGCCGGTGACGGCACTTCCGATATTCAATATAACACCACCATTCTCCAACCTGGAAACTTCCTGTGTGTAGATTAGAAAGTCGCGTCCTGAGCATCCGCCTTTGGCACAGCCATCGAACCAGAAATGCTGGTCCAGTACATCCGTGCCAATGCCGACATGAACCGTAAAAGGAATCATATTGTCATAACAAGCAGCAGCTATGCTAAGCTCCGGATGCGAAAACACAATTGTCTCAGAATCAATCCCCAGATATTTGGCGACTTTCTTTCGAAACGATTTTTTACAGATCATCTTACCAACAGCCTCACCGTATCCCAGCTTTTTCCTGTTCCCTACACTTAGGGCAGCATTGATATAATTAAACTCATAGGCCATGCCAAACTCGCCTTTTTCCAACGCCTGTGGGACATATTCACTCGTCTCTCCCATCAAGGCAAGTTCGAAATCATGAATAGAGGTAGCACCGTTACCGGAGACAATTGTAAAAAGGCCTTTGTGAATAAGATCAACCAGCAAGCGATTCAAACCATTTTTTACGAGGTGGCCACCGGTAAAAAGAAGTATCGGCTGACCTTTTTCACGTCGTTCAATGATCTCTGATGCAAGTGAATCAATGCTTTTCTTTACCTCTTCGGGTAAATCAATGACAGCATTAAGCACATCATCAATCTCACGGAGATCAGCATATTTCACTTTGTTTGTTCTTCCCTTAACAGGATAAGTATTGATCTGAGAGGGATCGAACGCCTTGTATCTGCCTTTGTATTGCATGATGATTATTGTTAATGTATCTTTTTTGCAGCTGAATGTTTCTCCAAAGTTGACCCTTCGACTTCGCTCAGGGACCGGAATAAGAATCGCTCAGCACCCGGATTGAAAATCTATTTTAAAAGCACATTCAATCTCTTAATGCTCTGAATCACTGCCCTTACCGTATGATAGTTGATCTTCCACGAATGTCCCATATGCGTCCAGATGGGATCACCCTTCCGGGAAAGCAGGGGATACCATTCTCCCACCTTCTTGTTAACAAATTTGTCATAAACAAACCGATGTACATTCTTGTAAGCATCCCAGAATTTCGCTGGACCAAATAGGATCACAGCATCCAATAGACCGATCAACACTTCTGCCTGTTGCCAAAACTCCTTTTCCTTGTCATAAACGCCACCTGAATGCGGACCTTCAACATAGACGCCGCCATAATCTGTATCTATGCCATTGTCAACAGTATGATCATATATAATCTTGAATAGCTCTTTATAATCATTGGGATCAGCTTTCAGTATTTCGAGCGAATGCAGCAGAAGCCAGGCAAACTCTGCATTGTGGCCATAGCAAGTGTTGTCTGTAGCATTGCCCTTTTGACCCTCTTCAGAGAAACGGTCCCATCCCCAGATGATGTCGAATTTTATTTGAGGGGCAACCGACCAGTCATTGAAAAACTGCGGAATACCCGTTTTATAAACCGGATGAATAATTTTATTAAGCAATAGATCGATATCTTCCAAAAGCTTTCTTCTATGTACCTCCTGACCGGTGCATTCATACAAAGTGGTAAATGCCTCCATCAAATGCATGTGCACATCCAGGGTTTTTCGGTCGCCACCCTGACTTCCTGGTCCGCACAAGGTCCAATCTCGGTGGAACATCTCCCAATATCCACCATAACGCGTGTCGGCGCAGTACTTCTGAATCAAATCAAAAGTCTTCTCAGCATATTCCCTCCCCCTCTGGTCACCGGTTGCAAGGGTATATTCACTCAGACAATAAATGGCGAAACTGTGCCCATAGATAATTTTCTGATCAATTTTCACGTCCCCTTTACGGTTCATCATCCAGAAAAATCCACCATGCTTTTTGTCCCACATTTTATTGATGAGAAAATCGACACCGTGACTGGCCAATTCCGCCAGTTTCCCATCCCCATAACCTGCCCGGTGTGCTGAGGATATTGTATAAATGCATCTGGTCTGAGCAATCAGTGATTTTTCATCTTCACCGGTGTCCATCCCATATTGGTCAAAATGCGTCAGGAAACCTCCATTTACATTATCTTTCATTCTGGATGTCCAAAATGGAAGTAATTCGGTCAGAAGATGTATCTCTGCCTCAATTTTTAATCCTAAAATTTCTTCATTATTCATGTTACATAGTCATTATCCGGCGAAATATTTTTTCATTCCGGGAGGAATGAGATTCCGTCATTTTTTAGTACATACCAATAGTTGTCCGATTCGTATGTAAATATAGCTTTTACCTGATTTAATACAAATTAATTATCTTGGAGAAAATTTTCACTTGCATGCATCCTGAAAAAGAAATATCCCTCAAATACTTATTTTTTACCTTTCTAAAGATCGGAGCGATCTCCTGGGGTGGTTTTATGGCTCTGATTGCGGTAGTTCAAAAACAGTTGGTCGACAAAGACAAAATAATTAAGGAAGAACTCGTTTTGGACGGAATATCCCTTGCTTCAGTGCTCCCTGGTGCTGTTGCTATCAATGTGATCACCTATATAGGATATCAGTTAAGAGGAATAAAAGGAGCTTTGGTAAGCATGGTAGCCACTGT
>CAIRSO010000639.1 GCA_903881215.1 uncultured Bacteroidia bacterium | reverse complement strand
TAACCTGTTGAACTCAGCTTCCTGTTTGGCTTTATAGGCATTCAATTGAGCCAACAGCTTCTCTGCATTGGCAAGCTTTTCAGTGGCAACTTTGTCGCCAATCTTAATCGCCAATGCCCCTTTAAAATTACCAATCGCATCAGGGTATTTCTGATCAGTCACATTCACATCGCCGGCCGCAAGCAAGCGGTTAAATTCTGCCTCGAGCCTGGCCTTTTCAGCATTCGCCAGAGCTTCCAGTTTGGCTCTGTCGGCATTGACTTTTGCCAGCAATTGTTCGGCATTGGCCAATTTGGCTGTAGCAATTTTGTCGCCAACCTTAATGGCCAGCGCCCCCTTGAAATTCTCGATCGCATCTGTGTATTTCTGAACGTTCACATTGACATCCCCCGCTGCCAGTAACCTGTTGAACTCAGCTTCCTGTTTGGCTTTATCGGCATTCAATTGAGCCAACAGCTTCTCTGCATTGGCAAGCTTGTCTGTGGCAATCTTGTCGCCAATCTTGATGGCCAGCGCTCCTTTGAAATTGCCTATCGCATCAGGGTATTTCTGTTCTGCTACATTCACATCTCCGGCCGCCAGCAGACGGTTAAACTCTGCCTCGAGCCTGGCCTTTTCGGCATTCGCCTGAGCTTCAAGTTTGGCGTTGTCGGCGTTGACTTTTGCCAGCAATTGTTCGGCATTGGCCAATTTGGCTGTAGCAATTTTGTCGCCAACCTTAATGGCCAATGCAGCTTTGAAATTATCAACTGCTTCGGGGTACTTTAACTTGGCAACATTTTCATCTCCGAGAACAAGCATCCGATTGAAATCTGCCTCAAGCAAAGCATCCTTTTCCATATTTTCCAGGTCAGAGGTGAGCTCCTTAAGTTTGGGCTTGATAAACTGATCGTTTTTTCGAAGCGCCAAAGCTTCTTCATAGGCTTTAATGGCTTCCCTGATCTGATTTTTCTTCTCAAATTCAACCGCTTCAGCCATTTTCTGGTTAAAAAATTCATCCTCATGTTCTTTTATGGCCTGGTCAATCTCTTTTCTAATTTCTTTGTCGTCGATGAAAATATTGGAATCAAAATTATCAAGTTTTCCCTTCGGGGAGTAGGCTATTTTTCCAACTACCTTACCTTCAAAGCTTAAGGTTACATTTGGAACCTTTTTGTAAATAGTTACGACCATTCTGAAAGGAGGAAAAATACTATCCTTCTCCCAGACTTTGGATGGAACCATGGTAGAGACATCAATATCTTTGGTGTAATGATTTTCCTTCGTTACGGTCATACGGTATTCTGAGAAAAAGCTCAGATCCAATACAAACTCTCCAGTTGAACCAACTGTGGCAGTTTTCTCGATTGATTTGGTTGCAATATTTAGAATGGAGACAATGGCTCCTGCAGGATTTCCATTGTCGACCCTAACTGTGCCATTGATTATCAATTTGTCATTCTTAGGTTGAGCAACAGAACATATTGTAAAAAAGAGCAGAATAAAAAGCAGCCTGAAAAATCGATGGTGTCTGTAAATCATGGAAAACAGATGAATTAAGCTTATAATCAATCATCGGTAAATTTACGAAATTGATTCAAACTTTTTGTAATAATATCTCTTTCTTCAGTCAATACCAGGTTAGGCAGAACGAAAGGCACTTATTTTGCTACAAAAACTATCGCAGTGATTTTTATTTTACTACCGAATTTGATTCTGACAATTTGGAATGAAATATCCCATAACTAAAATATAGTAGCAACCCAATGATCAGCCAAATTCCAAATCTGCTCCAGTTGGTAATTCCAAGTTCACTCATCAGATAAAAATTAGTCAAAAGGCCTAAAACCGGGATAAATGACCAGGACTTAATAACAGCCAGTGCAGTTACGATGAGCGTTGTTATCGCGAACAATGTGTAGGGAAGAGAATGAATAGAATAGTTCTGAAAAAAACTTTCAATTCCCGGAAAACCACTTTGGGTAATAACTAAAATTGAAGCAAGAAACAACAAGGTTGGTGGAATAAAATACCTGCTGTTCAGATATGGCACTACAAATCCATTTCTATTACCTGCCTTTGATCCTTTGGGGTTGAGAACCAAAACGCCCCCGGACACCAAAATAAAAGCGAATAAAGTACCAATACTTGTTAAGTCGGTTACTTCGGTCAGGTTCATAAATAGTGAAGGCAAAGCCACGATAATGCCAGTCACAATTGTCGAAAATCCGGGAGTCCGGTATTTGGGATGTAATTTGGCGAATACCGGTGGCAGAAGGCCGTCGCGGCTCATGCTCATCCAGATTCTCGGCTGACCAAGTTGAAAAACAAGCAGTACACTAGCCATTGCAATCACAGCACTTACAGCGATAATACCTGAAAGTTTCGCCAGATGAAGTTTGGCAAAAACGAAGGCCAGCGGGTCTGCAACCCCCAATTGATCATAGGAAACCATCCCCGTTAAAACCAGACTAACCAAAACATACAAAACAGTTGTAATCAGCAGTGCATAAAACATGGATCGCGGCAAATCCTTTTTTGGATTTTTACACTCCTCCGCGGTAGTAGAAATGGCATCAAATCCGATATAAGCAAAGAAAACACCCGATACACCCTTCAAAACACCTGGTAAGCCGTTGGGAGCAAATGGTGACCAGTTGGCTGGATCAACATAGAAAGCCCCAGCCGCAATCACCAATAGGAGGACTCCAATTTTAAGCAAAACCATTATGTTATTTGCCCTTTTGGATTCTCTGATTCCGATATAGCAAATCCACGTAATCGCTACAACTATCATGAAAGCTGGTATATCAGCAATAATTCGAAAATTAAATATCTGAGGCGCTGTTGTCCAGGCCTGATAAGCTTCGTTTAACGGCGGACTCAAATTTGCAAGGCTTGTTCCATTTTGGATCAAAGCTAGTGCCTCATGATATCCACGGAAGGCAGTCAAATAATCAGTTGTTAAAAAGGAGTAAATGTGAAGTCCAAATCCAGAAAGTAATCCTACAAAATAACCAGACCAGGAGATAGCTACGGCAATGTTCCCAATGGCATACTCCATAATTAAATCCCACCCAATGATCCAGGCAACCAGCTCTCCAAAACTAGCATAAGCATAGGTGTAGGCACTGCCACTAATTGGAATGGAGGAGGCAAATTCGGCATAGCACATGGCCGAGAGTCCGCATGCAATTGCCGTGAAAACGAAAAGAAGGGAAACTGCCGGACCACCCGCAGCAGCGGCATTTCCGATGGTGCTAAAGATGCCTGCTCCTACGATTGCGGCTACACCAAGAGCAGTAAGATCCACAAGACCAAGGGTTCGCTTCATCCCGGTTCCATGAATGGCCTCATCGGACGAATCATGCAAAATAAGTGATATGGATTTTTTTCGGAAGAGGTTACCGGTTCTCATGGAAAAAGTGAACTAAAGTGACTAAAGTGAGCTAAAGTGACTAAAGTGAGCTAAAGTGACTATAGTTGTAAAGGAAGTAATTTATTTGTTTTGTTGGACTGCTATTAGTTTTCCACTTAAACGGAGCAGTTCCGTCTCGGATTTCTTGGCCTGAAACTGGGCAGAAAGCAGACTGTTTTCGGATTCAAGTTCTGAAAGCTGGATCTGACGCAATTCATAATCACTCATCTCGCCTACCCTGAATTTTTCGAAAGATATTTTGGCTGTATGCCTTGCGACCTCCAGATTTGCAGTTTCCAAAGTAACCAGTTTGAGATCGTTTCGGTATTCGTTGTAAATTTGCCAAAGGGTGGCTTCTGTATTAACAAGGATTTGCTGATAGGTCAATTTCGTTGATTCAGCTTCTATTTTAGCATTTGCTGAAACCCTGCTTTTATTAAACCCGTCAAATATGGGAATAGAGAGATTTAAGCCAAACACTGGTCCGGCGTTCTGACTTATTGAGTTGGAACCGTAATTATATTTGGAATGTGTAAGCGTATAGTCAGTAAAAAAAGCAATCTGGGGATACTTTGGTGAATGGGTTAATCTGTAATCCAGCAAAGCTATTTCAGCCGACTGCTTAGCTAAGTTAATCTGGCTGTTGGTGGCAGAAAGACTGTCTTTCAAGCTTGAATAATCAAGAATTTTATCAAATATAATGACAGAACTGACATCCAAATCAGAGGTAGTTTCCATAACCAATAGTGCTTTCAGCCTTGATTTAGCATTGGTAAGTGCTACCTTTTGACGAAGAAAAGATGAACTGTCGGCATTTAAATCAGTGGAAGACTTTAAAAATGCAAGCTCTGAAGCTGTGCCAATCTGCAATTTTTTTCGGGTCAACTCATAACGACTATTCGAAAAATCTATCGCATTCTGCAAGACCTGCAATAGATTTTTCAGTTGAACAATCGCAAAATATGAAATGACAATTTCAGAAAGTGTGTTTTCAATGGTAGCCCTGGTGGCAGTTTGTTGAAAATTCTGCAACGACCCTAATTTCTCCTTTTTGATAAACATGCCAAACCCATTGAACAATGTCCAGTCAAGTGAAATCCCTGCATTCACTGTATTGGTTTGCAAGTTACTACTCTCATTTTTTGCGCCTTGCAGGTCTTCAGTTTTCGTGGAACTTATATTCTTTCTGACGCCTCCATTTGCATTTAATATAGGAAGAAATCCGGCATTGCCGAGCGTATTATTGTTCTCAGCAACTTTGAAATCATTTTTCGAGATCTGAATTGAGAAATTATTTTTCAGCCCAATACCAATGGCATCTTCCAGACTGAGTGAGGCTGTTTGGGCCTTAGCCAGGAAGCTTAAGCTTAAAAGAAAAACGATTGCAAAAGATATATTTTTCATGGTCATTTTTTTCCTTCTTCTCTTATACTAATCTTCAATTTCAGATTGAAGGTCATCTGTTTCTTCTACATGTTTAATATGTCCTGAAATCAATGTGTAAAGCGCAGGAACAATATAAAGTGTTAATATCAGCGAGAACATCAAGCCTCCAATAATAGCAATACCCATTGGAATACGGCTCTTGGCAGCAGCTCCCAAAGCCAGGGCAATAGGCAAAGCTCCAAGCATAGTTGCAAGGCTGGTCATCAGGATAGGACGTAACCGAAGTGTCGCAGCTTCCAGTACAGCTTCTTTCAGTGGCATTCCGGCATTTTTTTTCTGGTTGGCAAATTCGACAATTAAAATGCCGTTTTTTGTAACGATCCCAATCAAAATAATGATCCCGATTTCACTAAAAATATTTAATGTCTGGTCAAAAACTACCAGAGAGATCAGTGCACCAGCAATAGCCAAAGGAACGGTCAACATCACAATCATCGGATCACGGTAGCTTTCAAACTGGGCTGCCAGCACTAGAAATATCAGTATTAAGGCAAAAACGAAGGCATATACCAGACTGCTTGCATTCTCGTCAAAGTCGCGTGAAGATCCTGCCAATGATGTGGCAAAATTCTCCGGCAATATTTCCTTTGCGATGTTTTTCATCTCCTGGATCCCCTCACCCAGAGTAACACCTGTAGCCGGCTGTGCAGAGACAGTAGCTGAAACATACCTGTTGAAACGATATATCTGAGGAGGGTTACTCTGATTAGATATCTTCAATACATTGTCAAGTTGAATCAACTTACCGGCCGAATTTCTAACATAGATAGAGGAAAGGTCCATCGGATTGTCCCTGTTGGATCGTGACGCCTCCCCAATTACCTGATACATCCTATCTCTTAAAATGAAATACCCATATCGCTGCTGACTAAAATAAAGCTGCAGGCACTCGGCAATGTCTCGAATCGTAACTCCCAGAGTCTTTGCACGATCACGATCAATGTCTATTCTTAATTCTGGCTTATTGAATTTCAGATCCACATCTACTACCTGGAATGCCTTGTTTTCCATAGCCTTGTCCAGAAACTTAGGCAATGTCTCTTTCAGGCTTGCAAAATCAGGACCCAGAATAACAAACTGAACCGGCAGACCAGCGCCTCTTCTTGTGGTGGCAATGGTCTGCTCCTGGGTAGCATATCCACGGGCAAAATTATTTTTCCGCAAAATCCCATTCAGCCAGTCGGCAATTTCTTGTTGCGAACGTTTCCTTTCATCAGGGTTTACCAGTCCTATTCTTGCCATACCACCATTTGTTCCCTGCATTCCGGTCAAAACCATCAAGGTAGACTTTTCAGGAATCGTGTCGAGTATATCTGCCAGTTTTTCCATGTAATTGTCCATCGATTCAAAGGCAGTTCCTTCGGGTGCTGTGGCAGTAATCCGGATTCGGCTCTTATCCTCCATCGGTGCCAGCTCTGAAGGGATGATGTTCATAATAATGACGATAATGACAATAGATGCCAACATAATGACAACGGCAATCCAGCGATGGTTGATGAATTTTTTTAACGAATTGTGATATCCGTCTGTCATTCTCTCAAAAAAGCGCTCACTGCTTCGGTATAATTTTGATTCAGAAGTACTCTTTTTCAGCATTCTGGCACACATCATCGGTGTCAGCGTAAGTGAAACAAAGGCAGAGATCAGAACTGATCCAGCTACGGTTACAGCAAACTCCCGGAATAGCCTTCCCGTTATCCCACTCAAGAACATGATGGGCAAGAAAACAGCTGCGAGGGTGATAGTCGTTGAGATGATAGCAAAGATGATCTCTTCAGATCCTTTGTGTCCTGCCACCATTGGCTTTTCGCCCAATTCAATTTTTTTATATATGTTTTCCAGCACCACAATGGCATCATCCACTACAAGGCCTGTTGCCAGTACGATTCCAAGCAATGTTAGCAAATTGATTGTGAAACCGGCAAAATACATGATGGCAAAGGTTCCAATTAAAGAAATTGGTATCGCCAAAACGGGAATCAAGGTCGTTCGCCAGTGCCTCAGGAAGACAAATATCACAAGCACAACCAAGGCAAAGGAGAAAAAGATGGTTTCTTCGACCTCTTTAATTCCTTTTCGGATGTTTACAGTAATATCATTAAGAATGGACAACTTCATATCGGATGGCACCTCTTGTTTGAGGCGCTCTACCCTTTTGTAAAATTCATCCGCAATGGCGATGTGGTTGGAACCAGGCTGAGGCTGGATAGCCAATCCGATCATTTGGATTCCACCATTGCCCTTAAAACTACTTTTGAGTGATTCAGCAGAAAGTACTGCCTTTCCGATGTCCCTTAACCGTATCAAAACGCCATTTTGCTCCTTGATCAGGAGATTGTTAAAATCATCCTCGGTAGTAAGTCGGCCAAGTGTGCGGATGGTTAATTCTCGTTCGTAACCTTCAATCCTGCCCGAGGGCAATTCAACATTTTCGCGTTGAAGGGCTGTGCGAATATCAGCCGGAGAGATCTGAAAAGCTGTGAGCCTTGAAGGATCCAACTCCAAACGCATGGCATATTTTTTCTCTCCGTAAATTCGAATATCACTGACACCTGGAATAGTTTGCAATCGTTCCTTAAAGACATTTATACCGTAATCAGTCAGTTCAAGCAAACTTCTTGAATTACTCTGAACAGTCAGGGTCAGGATAGCATCGGCATCCGCATCCGTCTTGACTACTACCGGTGGATCGCAATCCTGCGGCAATCGGTTTAAAACGCGAGAAACCCTGTCACGAACATCGTTGGCAGCAGCTTCCATGTCTGCATCAATGTTAAACTCTACCGTGATTCGGCTATTCCCATCACTGGAGGAAGATGTTAAAGTGCGTATCCCGGCAATCCCATTGATAGACTCCTCCAGCGGCTGTGTAATCTGAGTGGCAATAACATCTGCATTGGCTCCGGTATAAGAAGTAGATACCGTAACAATAGGAGGATCAACACTCGGAAACTCCCTTAATCCAAGCATTTTAAAACCGACGAAACCAAAGAGTAGTAAAAGAATGGATAGTACAGATGCGAGTACAGGCCTTTTGATGCTGATAGAAGCAATGTTCATGTCGTTCGTTTCAAAAAATTATTACCTGTTCTGAATCTTCACTTTAACCGGCATTCCCTCTTTTATCTGCAACAAACCACTCGTCACCAGTGTATCATTGGCAGAAAGGCCATTGGTAACCTCTATTTCCCTTTCAGTACGGTAGCCTGTTTTGATATCGATTGCTTTGGCTTTACCCCTTTTCACTACAAAAACCTGCTCACCCTCCATCAACGGAACAGTTGCTTTTGCAGGAATCATTATGACCTCCTTGTTAGGGAAAAGCTTGAGGCTAATTTTCGAATAAGATCCAGGGTATAACTCCCTTTTCGAATTGGGGCTGAGTGCACGAACCCTGATTGACCCTGTTTGTGGATCGATTTTAGATTCCAACGCATAGATCTTTCCTTTATATTGATCATCCCTTCCATCAATCGTGAAATCGAACTCTTTTCCAATGTTCAGGTTAGAAATAAACTTTTCAGGAACCGCAAAATCTACCTTAATTGGATCAATTTGTTGTAGGGAAGTGATAATTGTGGTACTGGACACAAATGCCCCTTCACTAACCATTCTTAACCCAACAACACCCGTAAAAGGAGCATGAAGTTCGGTCTTGGAAATTTGTGCCTTAATCAAATCCTGGTTTGCCTTCAGGGTATTGTAATTATTTTCAGAAATATCCAGCTCCTCCTTGCTGATTCCTTTGAACTTGTAGAGCTCTTTCTTTCGGTCAAGCTCTTTCTGAGCCAGCTCAATCTGTAACTGATTGGATCTTAGGTTAGCCTGAAAGTCGCTGTCGAACATTTTGACCAGCATTGTTCCTTTTGATACTGTGCTTCCTTCTTTGAAATAGATACCAGTAACCTTTGCTGATATTTCTGGTCTGATGTCAATCTCCTCATTGGCCATTAGTTTGCCTGTGTAAACATTCGAAAAATCCAGGGTTTTCAAGGTCAAAACCTGACCTTCAACAATGAGGATGTTTCTGCTTTCCCCAGGACCACTGCTCTTTTTGGCATTATTGCCGCAGGAAAAAAATAGAAATGCAGTTACCGTAACCAACAAAATAACTCTGTAATATTGAACCATTATTTCAAGTTTTGAATCAGTTAGTTTATGCGTAAAAAGTCAAATTTACCAGCACAGGAATGATTGCAAAAGTTTAGGATCGCAATGAAGGTCTATCGAATCACTTTCCCGCTGGCAATAATTTATCTTATTTCACCAAAGCATAAAAACAGCGCACCGGGGAGTTAACTTTCCCTTCTGCCACCAATTTTTTTATCAATTTATCTACCTCCTTTTTATCCACTCCGGCGGCATCGGCAATCTCCCCACCTTTCATCGGAATTCCTGATTTCTCCAGTGTCTTAATAATTGCTTCTTTCGAGTCCATAATCTTTAAATTTAATAAGTTATATTTTTGAAACCCTGCTTAACAAAAGATGATCTGCCAGTACAAGTGCTGCCATAGCCTCCACAATGGGTATCGCCCTGGGTAAGACACACGGATCGTGTCGGCCTTTAACATTCACAACCGCCTCATTACCATGAATGTCAACCGTATTTTGATCTTTCAGCAAAGTGGCAATTGGTTTAAAAGCCACTTTCCAATAGATGTCTTCTCCATTGGAAATACCTCCCTGAACTCCACCTGAATGGTTGGTTAAAGTTCTGATGCCATTGTCCGAAGGGATAAATATATCGTTGTGCTGAGAACCTGTTAGTTTCGTCCCTGAGAAACCTGAACCATATTCAAAACCCTTGACCGCATTGATGCCAAGCATAGCAAAACCAAGGTCAGCATGCAATTTGTTGAATACGGGTTCTCCCCAACCTGCCGGGACTCCGGTAGCTACTCCCGTGATCACTCCGCCAACAGTATCGTGATTTCTGCCGGCCTCTTCAATTCTTTCTATCATGCGCTTTGCTGTTGCGGCATCAGGGCATCTGACTAAATTATTTTCAGTATTGCTTAAATCCAGCTCAAGGTATGATTTCTCCAGCTCAATCTCTCCAACCCTGGAGACAAATGCCTGAATTTTCACACCCGAAAGTGCCAATAATTGTTTGGCTATCGAACCAGCTATTACCCTTGCTATGGTCTCACGGGCTGAAGATCTTCCACCCCCACGATAGTCTCTGAACCCATATTTCTGGTCGTAGGTAAAATCCGCATGGGATGGGCGATATAAATCCTTGATATTCGAATAATCAGCCGAATGCTGGTCCTTATTCTTTACCATGAAACCTATGGGTGAACCGGTTGTGTATCCTTCAAAAATCCCTGAGAGAATTTCTACGTGGTCAGATTCCTGACGGGATGTCGTAATATGGGACTGACCGGGTTTTCTTCGGTCTAAATCATATTGTATTAAATCAATATCAATTTTAACCCCGGCAGGACAGCCATCTAAGACACCGCCAATGGCAACACCATGTGACTCACCAAATGATGTAAGCGTAAATATTTTTCCGAAACTGTTCAAATCATTGATTTTTCTTGGTTGGGCTAAAATTATTCAACTTTTCTGATATTTATTGTTAGATTGATTGTAAAAGGGAAGGTTTAATTTAAAAATAAAAAACCCGGATAAAATTACCCGGGTATTCTATTTTTTTTTGAAGAAGAACTATCTTAGTTACATCCACAACCACTACCACATCCGGCACCGACTTCCTTTTCACCACAGCTGCCATCTCCGCAACCACCGTCACCACAGCCACTGTCGCCACTGCCACAGCTGCTTCCGCATCCGCAACCACCGGAGCTGTAGGCTGCACTGAGTTCTTCTGGAGAAGCTTCGCGAACTTGCAGAATTTCACCTGTAAAATGAAGGTCTTCGCCAGCCAGTGGATGATTAAAATCCATAGTAACTACCTCACCTTCAACCGAAACAACAATCCCATCCATCCGCTGACCATGTGCAGACATCATCGGAACACTGTTTCCAGGAGTCAGCAATGTATCGTCAACTTTTCCGTCTACCTTGAAAATATCCAAAGGTAACTCAACAACTGCCTCCTCGTTGATCTCACCATATCCACTTGCAGCAGGTATAGCAATCTCAAATTTTTCTCCGGACTTTTTACCAATAAGCTGCTCTTCAAAAGCCGGGATCATCAATCCAGCGCCATGAAGAAAAATCAGCGGTCTTTCAGTAGTTGCTGACTCAAATATCTCACCTTCTTTACCATCCAACCTCAAATCGTAGGTCAGGGTAACCATACTATCTTTTGAAACTGTAATCATTACAATGTTTTTTTAAAATTTTTAAAGTGCAAAGAAACAGTATATTTCTTTAGCTGCATAGTCTGTTACGATTTTTTATAAAAATAGTTTAAGCAACCTGCCCCCTAGAGAATCACATGTTCATTGATATACTTAATATTGTCCAAACAGACATAATCCGGGGTATTGATTCCATAGGCACCCGTGTCTGAAGAGGAAAAGCTGAAAGAAATCTTGTTAACCTTTCCCAAAGAGGTAAGATCAAACGTGGTCCATTTGTTAAGAATATAATCTTTGGAAGAATCTGCAAATCGAAAATCCGCCAAATAGATATCGACACTTCCTACTTTGACGTTACTGCGATTGTACCCGTTAACAGTAATTTTAAACCAATCTGGATCATTTCCGGATGTCCCGCCAAATTTTTTGCTGAAGGCATCTCCATTTTTCATGGTTAATCCGGCAAATGTTGTATTACACAGATCAATAGATAGAATACTGTTATCTGCTCCATTTGGAAATGTTGCAAAAGCTTCCCCTTGATAAAATGGATGATAAAGGGCAAACTTATTGTTTCCGTTCTTCTGGTCATACACACTGAACTGGTTTTCATAACCAAGCGTCGCCACATCGTTTTTTTGGGAGTAAACGAATCCAGACCAAACTTGCCATTTTGAATCAAATAAATTTGCAAAAGTTAGCTCGTCAGCTGTAAATGAACCGGTTCCATCATTGCCATTCCAAACACTGGAGGCCGGAATGGCAAGTGTTTCAAAAGTAATTGTCTGATAATGGATCTCATCTTTTTTCTGACAGGAAGAAAATACAAAGGCAGCAGCGACAAACAGCATGGCCTGTAAAGGATGGCATTTCATAGTTGACATTTAAAGTAAATAATGATAAATTTTGTACAATAATTTTCCGCAATTCATCCCGATAGCGAAAAGTAAGCTGAAATTGGCAGGTCTTCTGGCTCGTCCGGTTTTCTGTGCCTTCCCGTCCCGGTTTATCGGAACAGTGGCTTAGTAGCAGAAACCTTTTTGTGGACTTACAGCTGCGGGTGCAGCTCCGGTATTGCACCGGATTCCCTTTCTGATTCACCTCTCAGGAAAAAGAGAGGATGAAACCAAATTTCATTGCAAAGCTACAATTTTATGTTAGGCAACAAATAAAGAAACGGACAATTATTTCGAAAATTATCAACACAAAATTGTGGATAAGAAAAAGATTGACTGCTTTTTTATACTTTTAAAGCACTTGAAATACCCCCATCTATGTTGCCCGAAGAAGTAAAAAAAAGAATTACCAAACTGCGTCATGAAATTGAGCAGCACAACTATAATTATTATAAACTGAACCGGCCAACAATTTCCGACTTCGAATTTGACGCTATAATGGGCGATCTTATTGCTTTGGAAAACAAATTTCCGCAGTTTTCAGATCCAAATTCTCCTACACAAAGAGTAGGCAGCGATATCTCCCGCGAATTCCAGCAGGTACTCCATCAATATCCCATGTTATCACTTTCCAACAGCTATTCGGAGGCTGAAGTAGTTGAATTCGTGCAAAGAGTGGAGAAATTTTCAGGTGAGACTCCTGATTATGTGTGTGAATTAAAACTCGATGGTACCTCCATTAGTCTTATTTACCGGGAAGGCGAGCTGCAGCGCGCTGTTACCCGAGGAGATGGTGAAAAAGGCGATGACGTAACAGCCAATGTACGTACCATTCGCTCTGTTCCATTGAAATTGCAAGGCGATTATCCGGCTTCATTTGAGATTCGCGGAGAAATTGTGATGCCTTTCTCTGTATTCGATGAGCTGAACCGTGAGCGTTCAGAACAAGGCGAACAGCTCTTTGCCAACCCAAGAAATGCCGCATCCGGTACCCTGAAAATGCAAAACTCATCAGTCGTCGCTTCGCGGAAGCTGGATGCTTATTTCTATTATATTTTGGGTGAAAACCTACCGGAAGATGGTCATTATGAATTGTTGCAAATGGCTGCAGAATGGGGTTTTCAGATTTCTCCTCATGCTCGAAAGTGCAAGGATGCAGAGGCGATCCTTAATTATCTTACAACATGGGATCAAAAACGTGAAGGACTTCCGTTCGCTACAGATGGTGTTGTCATCAAAGTAAATTCGAAACGAGTCCAGGAAGAGATTGGTTTTACTGCCAAAAGCCCCAGATGGGCTATTGCCTATAAATTTAAGGCAGAGCGAGTTGCCACAAAACTACTGAGCGTCGACTTCCAGGTAGGCAGAACAGGTGCGGTTACACCTGTTGCAAATCTGGAACCTGTACAGTTGGGAGGAACTGTGGTAAAAAGGGCTTCTCTTCACAATGCAGATGTCATTGAAGGTTTGGGCTTATACCTTAATGACATAGTTTATGTAGAAAAAGGGGGCGAAATTATTCCAAAAATTGTTGGAGTTGATACCTCTCAAAGAGATGTTGCCAGCACACCCGTTCAGTTTATCCGAAACTGTCCGGAATGCAATACCATATTGGTTCGCGAAGAAGGCGAAGCAGCCTGGTATTGTCCGAATGAAGATGAATGTCCGCCTCTGATCAAAGGAAAAATCGAACATTTCATCAGTCGCAAAGCGATGAATGTAGATGGCCTTGGCAGTGAAACCATCGACCTGCTTTACCAGCAGGGACTGGTCCGCAATGTGGCTGATCTTTACGAACTAAAAAAAGAACAGCTGATTTCTCTTGACCGCATGGGAGATAAATCGGCCGACCGGATATTGGAAGGGCTTAGAAATACAAGAGAAATACCGTTTGAAAGAGTTATATTTGCGCTAGGCATCAGGTATGTTGGCGAAACAGTGGCCAAAAAGTTGGCCAAAGCGATCAAATCCATTGATCTTCTCATGCAAGCAGATCTTGCTACGCTAACTTCCGTGGATGAGATCGGTGTGAAAATTGCCGAGAGTATTGTGGATTGGTTTTCCAAAGAACAGCATCTTGAATTGATTGAACGCCTCAGAGGGGCCGATTTGAAGCTGGTGACTGAAATCCGTCAGGCAGAAGGAGCCACAGAAAAATTAAAGGGTCTGTCGTTCGTCATTTCGGGAATTTTCCAAAAATTCTCTCGTGACGAATTGAAAGCTGACATCGAATTGCACGGCGGAAAAAATGTTTCCGGTATTTCCGCAAAAACAAGTTATCTAATTGCAGGTGAGAATATTGGACCATCTAAACTCGAGAAGGCCACTTCCCTGAAAATACCCATCATCTCTGAAGAAAACTACGTTCAACTTACGAATTGAAAGTTGCAATCGTAAAACAGATGAATATTTTAAGATAGATTTTTATTCCGAATACATAACTTTGCAAAAATGCTGAGAAGATTTTTCAACAGGTACTTCAAAAATAGGTTGTTTCAGGCTTACCGGAAACAACACAGGACGGTCAGAATCATCACCCTGGCCAATGCAAAATCAGTTGGGATATTATGGAACCCAACCGATGAAGAGAGTATTGAGACGTATGAATCCCTGCGTAAAATCTTGACTGCCAAAGGAATCAAATCCTTCGGATTGGCCTATATCGGCTCGAAAAGAGAGAAGGAGACGCTGTCTACAATTTCCAACTCCTGGTTGATGAACAGTGGCAATGTCACTTGGTTTGGTAAACCAAAGAACGGAGAAGGAATACAATTTATTCAGCAGAAATTTGACATTCTGATTGACTTGTCCTTGCAAAAAAGCATTCCGTTGCAATACATTCTCATTCACTCAACGGCCAAGTTTAAAGTTGGCTGGAAAGGGGTAGATCCAAATCTTTACGATCTGGAAATTGATGTATCAGCCAATCCGAGGTGTCGCTTTTTGATGGAACAGATCATTTATTATCTTGAGAAATTGAACAAGAACAAATAATACGATGCACAAAATTTTCCACGGGGCCGGTGTGGCGCTGATTACCCCTTTTGGTGGTGACCTTCAAATAGATTTCAACAGTTTGGGTAAATTAGTCGATTCCCAGATTGGTAATCATATGGATTTTTTGGTAGTTCTAGGCACAACGGCAGAAACTGCCACTTTGTCGCACGCTGAAAGGCAGTTGTTGATAGATTTTGTGATTGAAAAATCTGCAGGTAGAGTTCCCGTGATGGTAGGGGTTGGAGGCAACAGCACTTCCGATGTGATTGATCAGTTAAAATCCCTCAATCTTCAAAAGGCAGATGGCATTTTGTCTGTTGTTCCTTATTACAACAAACCTTCGCAGGAAGGTATTTATCAACATTTTATGGCTATTGCCGCAACTAGCCCTGTTCCGATCGTTCTCTACAACGTACCCGGAAGGTCGGCCATCAGCATGACTGCCGACACGACACTTCGGCTGGCGCATGACGCTGAAAACATTATCGGAACCAAGGAAGCTTCCGGCAATTTCGGAGAGATCATCAAGATATTAAAAGGAAAACCGGATCGGTTCAGCGTGATTACCGGTGACGACAGTCTGATCGTTCCGACAACCTCGATCGGTGGCGAGGGAGTGATCTCAGTTGCGGCCAACCTGATTCCAAGACAAATTTCAGCCATGACGCATTATGCGTTAAATGGTGATTATAACAGTGCCGCTGCCATCCAGCTCGACATTCAATCATTGGTAGAAGACCTTTTTGCCGAGGGAAATCCTTCCGGTGTCAAGGCTGCGATGCATTCGGTTGGATTGTGCGAAAATGTGGTTCGGTTGCCTTTGGTTCCGGTGAGTGAGAAACTTTACAATTCGTTGGCAGAGAAAACGAAGAGGCTTTTGTGATTATTTGATCCAAATTGCTTAACGTCTCTTGCCCAAATCTATCCCATTAACAGATCGCACCTCCGGCGCTCCCAATTTCCATTAATACATATTGCTACAAACAGATCGCCCCGCCGGGGCGGATTCGGCTGGACACCTTTCAATTTCAAATAGGAAATTCCATTTTAGCTCGTTTCGATTAACAGGATAAGCACAGCCTCACCGTAAGTTCCTTTTCGACCCCGGAGGGGTATCCTGTTTGTAGAAATCTACAGTAAATAATCGAGATCCCCGGAGGGGTAACCTGTTCGTAGAAATCTACAGTAAATAATCGAGATCCCCGGAGGGGTATCCTGTTTG
>CAIRSO010000638.1 GCA_903881215.1 uncultured Bacteroidia bacterium | reverse complement strand
TGTAAGAAATGCCCTTTACTCCCCGCAGTTCAGCTTCGTATGCTTGTTCTATTCCTGATATGCCAATGTAGTCGCCACTTTCATAATACTGATCCTCGTCAATTTTCTTTTGATCAACCTCATTTACATAACCCAGAATATGGGAAGCAATAGTTGCAGGATATTGTCTCAAAGTACGAGCCTGGATGAAGAATCCAGGATATTTAAAGAGTTGCTCTTGCAAAACAGCATATTTGTGTGAAGAAAGCTGTTTGATAATCGCCGAAGGTTTCCACATTGAGTGGCTCCTGGCTTTTTTGATTTCGCCAACGAGTTCTGTTTTGTCAACACCAACAATTCTACAGAAAGCCAGTGTGTCGAATGCCTTCATCTCCCTCGGTGTAATAAGAACATCGTAAGCTGCCTGGTTGTATACGATCAGCTTGTGGTTGCGGTCGTACACCAACCCTCTGGCGGGGTAATTGATTTGACGTCGCAATACGTTGCTGGCGGCAGAAATTTTGTATGAAGAATCAATGACCTGTATATAGAAAAGCCTGACAATCATGACCAAAGATACGAGGCAGAAGATGCCAATCAACAGGTATTTTCTTTTGGTATAGGTATCCACAGTTATTAACTTTTTGTGCGATTTTCAGAAAGGATTCTAATGATTGTCATACAGTCGGTTAAACTTATAACAATAAATCCTGACATCCAAAGCTAAAGTAAAGATTTTCTTTTCAATATTAAACGTCAAGCTCATAACTCATGGCTCATAACTCATAACTTTTTTATGCCTACCTTCTGAAGAACAAAAACTGGCTAATTACAATCAAGGCAATGGATAATACTCCACTCAGGATAGCTCTGGCCAAGGTGAAGAAAAATCCTTGAAATGTAAAGGCTTCCAGCATAAAAAGGAGAAGGTGGTGTATGGCCACAAAAGTTGCCGTGTAACTTATAAACCAGTTTAAGCTCATTGTTGAAATTCTGGGAGCAGAAACTGATTCGCGTGTTTCACGGGTTGATATTTCGTTGAGAATCATTGGCCGGACAAATCCTATCAATACGCAAACAGCGGTGTGGACACCGAGTGTATTGGTAAAGGCGTCTATTGAAAGTCCCAAAATGAAACCAAGGAGAATTAGCAAGGCCTTAGGCGTATCGTAGGGAAGCAGGAGCAGAAATATCAGATAGAAGTATGGTGATATCATTCTAAAAATCAGGATACGGTTAAGAACCAGTACCTGAAGCAGGACTGCAACAATAAAAATCAACGAATATTTAAGCAGGTTATTTAACATTGTTATTCAATGATTCAAGATTATTGATCTCTTTTAACTGTCTGTTTTCGACCAAAGCAACCTGAACAATGCTTCTGAAATCTACGGCCAGATTAACATCAATCTTGTAAAAATTACTGCCTGATCCTATGGTATATTCAGTGACAATTCCAATCTCAAGGCCTTCAGGGAAGCTGGATGAAAATCCGGTTGTGACGATTGTATCTCCGTTTTGAACGGGCACGTGGTAAGGGATTTCATTGAGCTGTACTTTCCGGTAATCCTTTCCATTCCATGAAAGAGATCCAAAAAAATCGTTGCGTTTGATTTTTGCACTCAGCTTCCATCTTTCATTCAGGATGGAGATAACAGTGCAGTAGTTGTCGCCGACATCGGTCACCAGTCCTACGACTCTTCCTGCCGACACCACCCCCATATTGGTTTTTAAGCCCTGAATGCGGCCTTTGTTCAATGTAAGAAAATTGTGCCGTTGGTTAACAGAGTTGTTGATAACCCGTGCCGTTGTAAAGAAATATACAATCTTGTTCAGCGAGTCGCGGGTCATGGTAATGAGCGGGTTGCGCTCACTCAGGTAGCTTTGACGAGAATTGTTCGTACTTCTGAGTTGGTAATGCTGCAAGGCAGTGCGCAATTGGGCATTTTCTTCGGCAAGTTCAGTATTTGCTTTTTTTAGATCAAATACCTGAAATATTCCAGCAAAATTCTCGAAGAAGTAGCCACTGATGCCATTACTGGACGATAGAAATTTTGCTTGCTGGTAGTTGTTATAGGAAACAACCATTGAAAGCGAAATTACTTCCAGGATCAGGAACAGAAAAATGTAATGATATCTTAGGATTATCCTAAATAGATTCCTCATTTTGCACCTCGATACAAGTGGCTAAATATAGAAAGATAAAGATTAGCGAAGCAAAAACGAGAATTTATCAACATTCTTCAATGCGACACCGGTACCTCGAGCCACTGCCCTAAGCGGGTCCTCTGCGATTTGGAATGGGATGTTAAATTTCTCATATAATCTCTTGTCCAGGCCACGCAACAAAGCGCCGCCGCCTGCCAGCCAGATACCTCTTTTGTAAATGTCTGCGTAGAGTTCTGGCGGAGTATGTTCAAGAGCATTGGTTATTGCAGTCTCGATTTTGGAAATTGATTTATCAAGACAATGGGCAATTTCCGTATAGGTTACATGGACATCGATAGGCATTGCCGTCATTTGGTTAGGACCTTTAACGATCATATCGGCCGGTGGATCGTCGAGTTCAGTCATAGCAGAACCAACAACAATTTTTATCTCTTCGGCAGTTCTTTCTCCGATTTTAACATTGTGCTGGTGGCGCATGTGCTCCATAATGTCGGCAGTTAAATCATCACCTGCAATGCGGATGGATTTGTTGGTAACGATTCCGCCAAGGGTTATAACTGCAATTTCTGTTGTACCGCCACCAATATCAACCACCATGTTTCCTTCGGGTGCTTCCACATCAAGTCCTATACCGATGGCAGCGGCCATTGGTTCGTAAATCATATAGACATCGCGACCTCCTGCATGTTCAGCAGAGTCACGAACTGCACGAATTTCAACCTCTGTCGATCCTGAAGGAATACAAATAACCATTTTAAGTGCCGGAGCAAAAAACCTTTTCTTCGGATTGATCATTTTGATCATTCCGCGAATCATCTGTTCTGCAGCATTAAAATCGGCTATTACACCATCCCGCAAGGGACGTATGGTTTTCAGGTTTGAGTGCGTTTTACCCTGCATTTGCCGGGCTTTCTCGCCAATGGCAATCAGCTTTTCTGTTTTTGTATCTATGGTAACAACGGATGGCTCATCCACCACAACCTTTCCATTGTAGATGATAATTGTATTGGCAGTACCAAGGTCGATGGCAATTTCTTGTGTTAGAAATGAAAAGAAACTCATATGATTTTTTTATTTATTGCTAATGTTTAAAATGTCTGAAACCTGTAGTCACCATTGACATCTGATGATTGTTGCAGAATTCGACAGATTCTTTGTCCCTGATTGATCCGCCGGGTTGAATGACGGAGGTAATTCCTGCATTGTGAGCAATTTCCACACAGTCGGGGAAAGGGAAAAATGCATCAGAAGCCATAACTGCTCCGTTAAGATCGAAATTGAAGGATTTGGCTTTTTCGATAGCCTGCCTCAATGCATCGACCCTTGATGTCTGACCTACTCCGCTTGCAAGTAATTGTTTCCCTTTTGCAAGTACAATGGTATTAGATTTTGACTGTTTAACCAAACGATTTGCAAACAAAAGATCATCAATTTCAACTTTTTTTGGTGCTGAAATAGTGACAGGCTGCAGATCATTTTCGGTTTCGCGTTTTGAGTCACTGTCTTGAAGTATTACTCCATTTAAGACCGTTCTATACTGTTGATTTTGAAGACTTTCTGACAATCTGATTAAGACGATCAAGTTTTTCTTTGATTTAAAAACCTCAAGTGCTTCAGGTGTATATTTTGGAGCAATAATTACTTCAAAGAAAATTTTTGCTGCTTCTTCGGCAGTTTCAGCGTTAACTTCATGATTGGTGACGAAGATTCCCCCGAAAGCAGATACCGGATCGCCAGCAAGGGCAGCCCTGAAGGCATCTGCAACATCGTTTCTGGAAGCACAACCACATGCGTTGTTGTGTTTAAGAATGGCAAAAGTCGTTTCACTGAACTCATCAATAAGGTTAACTGCAGCGTCTATATCCAAAAGATTGTTGTAAGAAATCTCTTTCCCCTGAAGTTGCTCAAACATCTCATTAAAGTTACCGAAGAAAACACCCTTTTGGTGGGGATTCTCTCCATAGCGTAAGGGTTTCGCTTCATTAAAGCTCTGACGAAATACTTCGCCCGAGTCACCTGCAAAATATTTGTAGATGGAAGTATCGTAATGCGAGGAAGTCGCAAAAGCTTCAGCAGCAAATTGTCTGCGGTCCTCAATTGAAGTAGCACAATTCTGGAGGTTGAGCAAATTCAGTAATTTTCCATATTGTCCCTGGTGAGAAACAATCACTACATCTTTCCAGTTTTTAGCAGCGGCCCTGATCAGAGAAATGCCACCAATATCAATTTTTTCGATGATTTCGTCATCGGAGGCACCTGATTTAACGGTTGCTTCGAAAGGATACAGGTCGACAATCACAAGATCAATTTCGGGAATGTCATATTCTGCAAGCTGAGATTGATCCCCATTGTTTGCTCTGCGAGCAAGAATTCCTCCAAAAACTTTGGGATGCAGCGTTTTGACACGACCTCCAAGAATGGAGGGATATCCGGTTAGTTCTTCAACAGCAGTGACAGGAATTTTAAGCTCCTCAATAAATTGTTTAGTTCCGCCTGTTGAGTATAAGTGAACTCCTGATTTGTGCAATTTTTCAAGTATCTCCTCCAGTCCGTCTTTGTAGTAGACAGAGACCAAAGCAGACTTTATATTTTTTAAAATACTCATTCTTAAATCCTTAAAAATTTTCAACAAAAGTAATAAAAATTGTTTTAACTTTCGGGTGAAATCAACCAACTGTATGTTATTTATAAGACTGTTTCTGGAAAGTTTTCGGTTTGCGTACAACTCTTTGGTTGTAAATCAGCTTCGAACATTTCTCTCTCTCCTGGGTATTACGATAGGCATTTTTTGCATTATTTCCGTATTTACCATCATAGATTCTTTGGAGCGGACGATCAGAAACAGCATGGAGAAATTAGGAAGCAATGTGGTCTATGTCCAGAAATGGCCCTGGGCTCCCCCTCCCGGAGAAACAGATTATCCCTGGTGGAAATATCTTAATCGTCCGGTTCCAAAATTGATTGAAGCAGAAGAGATCAGAAGAAGATCCAATCTGGCGCAATATGTGGTTTACAGTTATGGATTTAGCCGGACTGTTCAGTTTGGCAACAACAAAGCTGAAAATGTTACCGTTCTTGCCGGATCCTCCGGATTGATTGACACCTGGGGCTTGAAAGTTGGAATTGGCAGACCTCTTTCTGATGATGAATTAGATGGGATTAATAACCTGGGAATGATGGGCTCCGAGCTAGCTGCTCAACTTTTTCCGGGTAGTTCGCCGGTGGGAAGAACAATAAAAGTTCAGGGATTTACCATTTTTATTGTTGGCGTTTTTGAAAAGATGGGAGAGGACATGTTTGGTACCAGTATGGACAACCGCGTACTTATTCCCTGCAAGTTTGCCAGCAGGATGGTGGATCCAAAGATGGACATTAATCAGAGTATCATTGTCAAAGGTAAAAATGAAATCGCGGCTGCTCGTATGTTGGAAGAATTGGAAGGAATCATGCGTTCCATCCGGAGAATCAAGCCATCAGCTGAAAATGATTTTGCCTTGAATGAAGTCAGTCTTATTTCTGGTCAGCTGGATGGAATTTTCAAGATATTAAATATTGCCGGATGGATCATCGGCGGATTTTCGATTCTTGTAGGCGGCTTTGGCATTGCCAACATCATGTTCGTTTCTGTAAAAGAGCGAACCAAAATCATTGGGATTCAGAAGGCCATGGGTGCCAAGAATAGTTTCATTTTGCTGGAATTTCTTTTTGAAGCCACTGTTCTTTCCTTGATAGGTGGCTTGATCGGGTTGCTTCTTATTTATATTGGAACCTACATTGCCAAAGAGAGCTTTGACTTTGAATTTGTGCTATCGGCAGGGAATATTGCTACCGGACTGATTATAAGTATTTCTATTGGATTAATTGCGGGTTTGGTTCCGGCCAGATCTGCCTCAAAACTGGATCCGGTAACTGCCATGAATAGTCTTTGAAAGAGTTATGAGTTATTAGTTATGAGTGATGGGGATGTTGCCTCATTCGTAACTCATAACTAATAACTTATAACTTATAACTCATAACTCTATTAAAGTAGCTTCTCAATGGCATTTGTGAGCACGATAAATTCTTCAACTGAGAGTTGTTCGGGGCGGCGGGTTAAGGTGTGCGCATCCAGTTCATCATAGCGTGGTGTGAAGCTTTTGATGCTGTTGCGAAGCATTTTTCTTCGTTGGTTGAAGGCTTGTTTGACCACTGCTTTGAAGAGTTTTTCACTGCATCCCAATTCTGTTCTGCCATTGGCTGTTAGTCGGATCACTGCAGATTTAACCTTTGGCGGTGGATCGAATACATCTTCGTTTACAGTAAAAAGATACTCTGTTCTGTACCACGCTTGAAGGAGCACACTAAGGATACCATAGGTTTTGCTACCCGGTCCGTGACAGATGCGCTCTGCAACTTCCTTTTGAAGCATTCCAACAACTTCCGGAATCAGCTCCTTGTTTTCCAAAACCTTGAACAGAATCTGGGAAGAAATATTATAAGGGAAATTGCCAATCAGAGAAAAAGGGGTCGTCGAATAGTTGGCCTTTAAATCCATTTGCAGAAAATCACCTTCCACTATTCGCCCTTCCAATTCAGGAAGATTGGATTTGAGGTAACTCACAGATTCACGGTCTAACTCTACTACCGTGATCTCCAGTTCCTTCTTTTGCAGCAAAAATCTGGTAAGAACTCCCATACCGGGACCAACTTCCAATACTTTGGTTCGATCACCCATCAAGAGCGCGTCAACTATGTCTGCGGCTATTTGATGGTCGCGAAGAAAGTGTTGTCCAAGGCCTTTTTTAGCTCTAACCTCCATGGGGAAAAGTGAATAGTGAACAGTGAATAACTAAAAGTGAACAGTGAATAGTAAACAATGAAAACGATTGGTTAACATTGTTAAAATCCACGTCAAAGGTATTAAAAAGGAGCTATTTGACACGGAATTTTTTGGTTACTTTTACGCCAAACAACAGGTTGTGTCAAAACTGAATTTCGAACTATTCGTAGCCAAAAGGATTTTTTCAGATCGTGAAAATAAAAGAAAATTTTCGCGTTCGATTATCTCATTTGCCCTTTTTGGAATTGCTTTTGGTGTGATGATCATGATCTTATCGGTTGCCGTGGTGACAGGTTTTAAGAAAGAAATCCGCGACAAAGTGATCGGTTTTGGCTCTCATATTCAGTTGGTAAATTTTGATTCAAACTCCTCTTTCGAGACAGTACCTGTGAACAAAAAACAGTTGTGGCTGGAGCAGCTGAACAACATGGATGGGATCAGACATGTTGAGGTTTTCGCCACTAAGCCCGGGATCATTAAAACTGAAGATGAGATGATGGGTATGGTGTTGAAAGGAGTCGGACCAGATTTTGACTGGAGTTTTTTCAAAGAGAATCTGGTAGAGGGCTCAATCTTTACTTTAAGCGATAGTAGCTCTACAGACAAAGTGTTGATATCACGGCAAGTGTCCTTGCTAATGAAATTAAAGGTCGGTGATCCAATTTTTTGCTATTTTCTAAATGATCAGGCTACAGATCAGCGGATGCGTAAATTTTTCGTTTCGGGAATTTATCAATCAAGTTTGGAGGAGTTTGATAAGCTTTTTGTATTGGCAGATATTCAACAGGTCAGAAAGCTGAACGGCTGGCAACCCGATCAGGTAAGCGGATTTGAAATTTCA
>CAIRSO010000637.1 GCA_903881215.1 uncultured Bacteroidia bacterium | reverse complement strand
CCCGCAATGACATTCCACCCGGAGATACACCTGACAGGTTTTGAAAACCTGTCAGGTCTTCAGGCTTCAAATATTCAAAACATACTATACCTTTGGAATTCTAAATTGAAAGTCATGCCCATCATAGATTTAAGCAATTGTACAACCTGCCTGAAGTGTGTCAAAGATTGTCCGGCGATGGCAATAACAATTGAATCAGGGAAAATTGCAGACACCTGTATTCACTGTGGTCACTGTATTGCCATTTGTCCGGAGATGACCGTTTTCCCCGAAAATGGTAAGATTGTACCTTTGTGTCCGCACTCAGTGACATCCACTGATTTCAAATTGTTTACCGCCGGGATTCGTAGTTGCAGGAGTTATCTTCCGAAGGAGATTCCTGAAAATCTTCTGATGGAATTGGTTTCCAACATCAGACATTACCCCTCCGCCAGCAATGCCAGGCCACTGCAGATTTCCATTGTCCGCACAAAAGATAAAATTCAACTGCTAAATGATTTAACAGAGGATTCCCTGATCCGCCTTTTCTCCTTTGTTACTTCCCCGCTCATCAGACTGTCTATCAAGCTTTTCGGACCGAAGATGGACCTTCAGAAGCTCAAACGGTACAAAGAGTCTTTTGTGGAGAAGAAGAAGACAAATAACTCAATGATTTGCCACCATGCCCCTGCTGTCATGCTTTTTCACGGACCAGTAATGGAGACCGGAATGCTTGAAGCGGATGCTAATATCTGGGCAACATATACCTCCCTTTATGCCAATACGATGGGGTTGGCAACCTGTTTTAACGGATTTATCGTCAAAGCATTTGGTAAAGACGGAAAGCACAAAAACCATTTTGGTATTCCGGAAAAAAACAAAATCTATGCGGCATTGCTGATTGGCTATCCGAAAGTAAAATACAAACAGGAATGTTCGCGCGAAAGTCCAAAGTCTAACTTGGTGTAGTCTTCCTTATGGCCTTCTTCTTTCAGTCTCCGGTCTTGCCTTCATAACAGGTTTTCCGGGAATTTTTACCGGTCTCATGGCTGCATTGTAGACAAAAGAAGCCGTTATGACCGCATTTTGCTTAAGATCGTCCATGATGAGCCTTTCGTAAGTATCCATGGTGGTATGATACCCCCGGCCGTATTCAATGGCATCCTGAATAAACTGGAAACCGGGCAGTCCTGCCGCGTCGAATGCCAGGTGGTCTGTTCCTCCTGTATTCCTGATAGTAATTGTGGAAGCACCCATATCGGCAAAAGGCTTGAGCCATTCTTCAAAGATGGGTCGCACCAGTTCATTTTCCTGCAGATATATCCCGCGGTATTTTCCACTCCCATTGTCCATGTTGAAATATCCGGCAAACTTATCATATTCTGGTTTGTGCTCTTTTGTTTTAGGATCCACCAGATACTTTTCCACATATCCGCGAGAACCATGCAATCCTTGCTCCTCACCGCCCCACAACGCAATACGGATTGTCCTTTTGGGAGCTACATCCAGGCTTTTCAATATCCGGATCGCCTCCAGCATCACCACACATCCTGCTGCATTGTCGGCTGCGCCAGTTCCTCCATGCCACGAGTCGATATGTCCTCCGAGCATCACCACCTCCGACTTAAGGGTTTTATCAGTTCCCGGGATTTCCCCTATGACATTGTTGACAACCGGACTATCAAAGAACCTATTTTGCAACTCTACTTCCATCTCGACAGGAACTTTGTGACGAATCAGGCGTTCCATCCGTGCAAAGTCTTCATTTGGAAGGTTTAATTCTGCAATTGGCTGACTGGCACTAGCAGTATAATTTGCACCATTTGATCTTGGAATATTATATGTTCCCGAGTTATTAAGTATGACTGCGGCCTTTTCAGCAACCAGCATTTCATTGATTTTTGTGCGCAAAGCCCTTTGTGCCTGGTAAGCAGCAAAATCAAAAGTGGGTCTGCCTGATTGTCCGCCTCCGCTGGAAGTCGCCATGGCCAATTCTTTAAGCTGATCATTTGTTAAACGAGTCGCCAAAGGATCAAAGCTGATGGCAAAGGTGGAAACAGAAGGTATCAGGATGATTTTGCAAGAGAGTTTTCCCTTGAATTTTTCGAGGTCGGCTTCAGTCTTTACGTCAAGAAGTACAATTTCACCCTTCACCAATCCTGGCGTACTGCCAGTCCATGCAACCGGATTACAGGCAAAACTGGTATAATAAGGAGAGGTCATGGCCGCATAAGTTTTTAGGTTATCCCATCCCCCACGCGTGAATTCCCTGGCTGATTCTATCCGAACATTTTGCAATCCCAGTTCTTCCATCTTTTTCTTTGCCCACTCGTTTCCGCGGTTATTTCCGGTTGAACCGGTAAGTCGTGGTCCGACGAAATCTGTGAGCCAGAAAGCCATATCTTCAATTCCTGAATTCTTCAAGCCTTCCTGCTTAATTTTATAGACCATGCCAAGGTCAACATTTTCATTCTGCGAAAGAGACAAAAAGGGAAGCGAAAATAGAATATTAAAAACTGTGAGGATTTTAAATTTGTTCATTTTGTGGTAATAATTGTTGTTTGTGGAATTCAAAAATAGCGAAAAATATATTTAGTCAAATTAATGATAATTTTAGCTCAAATCTTCACCTTTGTTAATCACGTCAGAAGTGCTGTAAACATGCATTTTGTCCAATAACGTTTTTATTTAAGTAAAAAACTTGGGTATAACCGTTGGTATTTTTATTAAATTCAAGCTCTTATTTTTTTATAACCAGCTTTGGCTAAATCCTAACTTTCATGGCACATCACAATACCATTAAAGTCAATAGTTATAGTAGTCTTCAACAGCGGCTAAACAGATATCCGCAGGGTGCCCCTCCATCAGAACTCCTGTTTCAAATTCTCAAAGTTCTGTTTTCAGAAAGAGAGGCAAAGTTGGTTTCGCTCCTTCCAATCAAGCCTTTTACCGGCAAGAAAGCTGCGGAGATTTGGAAGATGACACCCGGCGATGCCCGTATTGTACTGAATGACTTAGCCGACAGGGGAATAATCCTGGATTACGAGCACAATGGAGAATCAACCTATACGCTACCTCCACCAATGGCAGGATTCTTTGAGTTTTCACTGATGCGTTACCGGAATGATTTTGATCAAAAAACACTGGCTGAGCTCTACTATCAATACCTCAACGTAGAGGAGGATTTTATCAAAGAGCTCTTCCTGACCGGGGAAACGCAACTGGGTCGAACCTTCGTCAACGAGGGGGTTCTTTCGAACCAAAACGCCCTACATGTTCTTGATTATGAAAGAGCCTCGGAGGTGATAAAAACAGCTTCCACAATTGGCGTTGGGATCTGTTATTGCCGGCATAAGATGGAGCATGTAGGAAGAAACTGCAGCGCTCCAATGGAAGTTTGCCTGACTTTTAGCAAGCCTGCCGAATCGCTGATCCACCATAATATTGCCAGAAAAATTGATGCAGCCGAAGGTCTTGACCTGCTCCAGCTGGCACAAAGTCACAACCTTGTACAGTTTGGTGAGAATGTGCAGGAAAAAGTTGGATTTATTTGCAATTGCTGCGGTTGCTGCTGCGAGGCATTGATTGCCGCAAGAAAATTTGGTTTTTTAAATCCGGTTCATACAACCAATTTCATCCCTGCAATTGATGACGCGAAATGTACCGGATGCGGGAAGTGCGTTACCCTTTGTCCGGTCGAAGCAATGACACTCGTCACTGCCAGTGATCCTCATAACCCAACTAAAAAGAAAGCAAAACTCGATAAACAACAATGTCTGGGTTGCGGTGTGTGCTTGAAAGGTTGCAAAGTTGATGCACTAAAACTTATATCACGTGAAAACAGGGTTATTACACCTGTAAACTCGGTGCACAGAGTTGTTTTAATGGCCATTGAGCGGGGCAAATTGCATAATCTTTTGTTTGATAATCAGATTCTTTGGAGTCATCGGGCGATGGCTGCAGTTCTTGGTGTCATCCTAAAACTTCCTCCCGCGAAACAGTTTTTAGCAAGTGATCAGTTCCGATCGAGGTATCTTGTGGCACTGATAAGAAAATTTTGAGCAGGCTTTTTTCAATATCTATACGGAAATCTCACCCTCGAAAGTAGCTGAATTCTGGAAAGCCAGACTGGAGTTTAATCCTCCGCAAGAGGACAAATTCAGGTTCGACCGAAAAGACGTTCTTTTCATGATTGTTACCTGCAATACATTGGGGTTTGGGGAGCTGTTTCTGCTCCGGTCGTTGCCACCTACGTGATCCGCAATTATCCTGCCATAACAAATAAAATCGCTCCAATCATTGCGACAATTTTCAGTCCGCTGGTTCTGATCACCTTGATCATCTACCTGATCAGCATACCATTGCCGGCTATTTGCCAATTTATGCACTATGGACCAACCTGGTCGTTTTCGGATTTCCGTTGATATTTGAATTGAAATAAAGTGAGGCATGCCAGTTCACCAAGAAATCCATGTGATTTTTTGAACCTAACTGCCGCTGAAATGCAAAGTGGAATGCGTTTCCATCCTTCAACTTTTCTTCTCAGAATTTTCACGCGAAAACCCAAGCGAAACATTTTTTGTCATGGATGACAATGCCAATGACTGAATTGTCTCCCCTGAAACCAACCTATTGATTTCATCCCGGATAAGTCCGTACTGCTGATGTAGCGGACAAGGGTTATTTTCATCACAATTTTTCAATCCGAATCCACATCCAATAAATAGTTCATTGCCTTCGATGGCGATGATAATTTCCTTCAGGGGAAGGTCCTTCTTCTCCGGATCCAGAAAAAAGCCCCCTCCCTTTCCTTTCAATGATCTCACAAAGCCCTGTTTAGCAAGTCGTTGGAATATTTTTGCTGTATAAAAAAAGGGTGCTTCTATTTCATGTGCTATCTCAGCAACACCTGGTCTTCTGTCTTTCAGATTTTGAATCTGGATGTACACCATCCCTCTTAAAGCATATTCTGTCTCTTTTTTAAACACGATCCGCAATTTTCATATGTATACTATTTGCTTTTAATCCGCCAGTTGGCGGATTCGGCTGCTATAGAAATTTCCTCATGGGTATTTCATATTAAACATCCCTCAAAAGTAAAAAAAATCAGTTTCCTTTTAAATATTAAAAGACCTTTTTGTCTTTTAATAAAAAAAGAATATATTTGTCGGGTGAAAATCAACATTGAACAACAAAATAAATGCGAATAACATAGATACTGCTACCCGGAATTTAAAAAATCGAAACTCTTACGAATCAATACCTCAAATCAAATTGACCAACATCAACATTTAATTCATCTAAAAATTTCATCTATGACACCAAAGAAACTATGGCTGGGCTTTATTGCCGTCATGACAATCTCTTTCGCTGTATTAATTTATTACGGTATAGAAATCTACCGTGCAGCGCCTCCAATTCCGGAGAAGGTCCTAACGGCGGACGGTACTCTGCTATTTACCGGACAGGATATCAAGGATGGCCAGAACGTCTGGCAATCCATGGGCGGACAGGAAATGGGTACAATCTGGGGACATGGGGCTTACCAGGCTCCCGACTGGAGTGCCGACTGGTTGCACAAGGAAGCTCTGTTTATCCTGAACAAACTGGCGCTCAAAACAACGGGTAAGCAATACAGCGAGCAATCTGATGAAACAAAGGCAGCTTTAAAAGTTACCCTGCAGCGTGAACTTCGGAAAAACAGCTACGATCCACAAAACAAAACCATCACAATCTCCTCCGATCGTGCAGAGGCCATTGCTGATAACGGAAAGTTCTACGGAGGATTATTCACCAACGATCCGGCTTTGCTCAAACTGAGACAAGCCTACAGCATACCGGAGAATGCACTGAAAGACCCGGAAAGGGTGAGAGTGCTGAACGCCTTCTTCTTCTGGACTGCCTGGGCATGTGTCACAGAGCGTGTCGGACAGGAGATCACCTATACCCACAATTGGCCCTCTGAGGAATTGGTGGGCAACCGTCCAACCGGCTCACTCATCCTCTGGACAGGTTTCAGTGTTATCATGCTATTGGCAGGTATCGGACTGATGGTATTTTACTATGCCCGCAGGAGAGGCGAAAGCGCTGACGAAATCCCCGCAAAATTCCCATTGGCCGATTACGTTCAAACACCTTCGCAAAAAGCAACTGTCAAATATTTCTGGATTGTTTCTGCCTTGTTTCTGGTACAGGTAATTGCCGGGATCATCACTGCCCACTACACTGTCGAAGGTCAGGCATTCTTTGGAATCCCGCTCGCAGAATGGCTACCCTATTCCGTAACCCGTACCTGGCACATACAAATAGCCATATTCTGGATCGCTACTTCGTGGTTGGCAACAGGTCTCTATTATGCCCCTGCCATCTCAGGTGTTGAACCAAAATTCCAGAAACTTGGAGTTAACTTCCTTTTCCTGGCATTGCTGGTCATTGTTGTTGGTTCATTGTTCGGACAGTGGATGGGAATCATGCAGAAACTGGGATACATACAGAATTTTTGGTTCGGACATCAAGGATATGAGTACGTCGATCTCGGCCGCTTCTGGCAGATATTCCTATTCCTCGGCCTATTTATCTGGTTATTCCTCATGGGAAGAGCCATCTGGCCAGCTCTGAAAGTAAAATCGGAAAGTCGTAATCTTCTGATATTATTCCTGATCTCCAGCATCGCCATTGCAGCATTTTATGGTGCCGGACTGATGTGGGGTCGCCAAACGAACCTGGCTATCGCCGAATATTGGCGCTGGTGGGTCGTTCACCTTTGGGTAGAAGGATTCTTTGAAGTATTTGCCGCAGTGGTTACTGCATTCCTTTTTGTCAGGATGCAAATCATCAAAGCTGCTACCGCAACGACTGCTGTTCTTTTTTCTACCGTTGTATTTTTATCCGGTGGTATCCTGGGTACCTTCCATCACCTCTATTTTACCGGGACACCGACAGCCATTATGGCACTGGGGGCAACCTTCAGCGCACTGGAAGTCGTTCCGCTGGTACTCATGGGATTCGAAGCATATGACAATCTCAAATTGAATAATAGCAACGAATGGATCAAAAAATACCGCTGGGCCATCAACAGTTTCATCGCGGTAGCATTCTGGAATCTGGTTGGGGCCGGTATATTCGGTTTCCTGATCAATCCACCCATTGCACTCTATTATATGCAAGGACTTAATATGACTGCTGTTCATGGACACACAGCCCTCTTCGGAGTGTATGGTATGCTTGGAATTGGCCTGATGCTTTTTGTGCTCCGCGATATGGACAAAGATGCCATCTGGAATGAGAAGTGGTTGAAATTTGCCTTCTGGAGCATCAACATCGGTCTGGTAGCCATGGTTCTGCTCAGCGTTCTCCCGGTAGGACTTGCCCAAACACTTGCCAGTGTGAAGCATGGTTTGTGGTATGCCCGTTCTGCAGAGTTCATGACGCAACCTTACATTATTACCTTCAAATGGCTCAGAATGATTGGTGACACACTTTTCGCACTGGGAACAATTTCCCTGGCCTGGTTTATTTTTGGCCTCAAAGGCGGATGGTCACTCAGGAAATAAGAACTATTATTAGTCTAAATTGAGTTATAGTGCCTAAATTGCAAAGGATTAGATCACCAATCTAGCAATTTAGGCACTTTTCTTGTAAAATTTATTCCATCTTGCCTATCAATTACTGAAGAATAAACGGATTTAGTATGTCTCCAACAAAAGCAGCCTGGGTAAGAAAACTAAGGAAGTATCATAAATGGCCAGGTATTCTTGTAGCCTTTTTTGTCTTACTTTTTGCCCTTTCCGGAATTATCCTGAACCATAGGAACCTGATCTCTACGGTAGATATTCCACGAAAGTGGATGCCACCCGGCTATCAGTACAACAACTGGAACATGAGTGGAGTGAGATCATCCTTGCAAGTTGGGAATGATTCAATACTCCTGTATGGCAACATTGGCGCATGGATCACTACATCTGAATCAACCGTTTTCCATGATTTCAACAATGGCTTCCCTGATGGAATTGACAAAAGAAAGATTTATTCGGTTGTGCAATTCAAAGGTCATCTTGTTGCCGGAACTCATTTTGGCGTCTATACCAATACCCTTCGGGAAAATAAATGGGAATATCTGAAATTAACGGAAGGCGAAGAGCGAATCAGCGATTTGTGCATCAAGGGAGATTCACTGCTGATATTGACCCGCGACCATCTATATTTCACCACAGATCTGGTTCATCCTTTACAAATTAACCTACCTCAGCCGGTTGGTTATGAGCGCAAAGTCGGACTCTTTTTAACTTTATGGCAACTGCACAGTGGAGAACTGTTGGGGTTTGCCGGCATGTTGTTCGTCGATTTACTCGGTTTGGTTTTGATTTTTCTTTCACTGACGGGATTGTTTCATTTTCTGTTTCCCAAGTGGATAAGTCGCCTGAAAAGAAATGGAAAACAATATTCAGTCCAGCTCGATGCGAAGAAATTGAATCTGAAGTGGCACAACATGATCGGATATATTTTTGTTGCCTTTCTGGTAATAAATACAACCGCCGGGGTATTTTTGCGGCCTCCTTTACTGATACCGATCGCTTCATCCCGGGTAGGAATTATTCCTTATACCCACCTTGATACCGCCAATCCCTGGCAGGATAAATTACGTCGGATCGCATGGAATGAAAATCTGCAGATATACATGATTTATACTTCGGATGGATTCTTCTTTGCAGATAAAAAATTCGAACATGAATTAATCCCTCCCTCCAATCAACCGATGGTAAGCATCATGGGGTGCAATGTTCTGGAGCCAATGGGAACTGCCGATTGGCTGGTAGGATCTTTCAGCGGACTTTATATTTGGAATCCTTCTTCAGGAATGTTGAAGGATTATTTTTCCGGGTTACCGGCACAAACACCGCATGGCCTGAGTCGTCCGGTAGGCCAAAACATGGTTGCCGGGCTTATCACGGATAGTCATGACAAAGCCTTCTGGATTGATTACAACATGGGAGCTCGTGCCATAGATGGAGGAACTCCTTTCCCTACGATGCCTGAAGAAATTCTTGCCAAAAGTCCCATATCCCTCTGGAATGCAGCGCTTGAAGTTCACACCGGAAGGATTTTCGAACATCTGATCGGCCCATTTTACTTTCTTTATGTCCCGCTGATTGGACTTACAATTCTCATAGTGCTGATCAGCGGACTATTAATTTGGTGGATGGTTTTTTTGAGGTTTCCCTGATGCGGTACCGGTACCTTGTGGCCCTGATTAGAAGATCAGGAATTTGATTTCTTATACCTTGAAAAAGAAGACCTGAAAGAAGCTTCCATTAGGCAATTGCCTCATCAAATACATTTTAAATATTCTTTAACATTCTCTTAAAGAAAGCTTCTAATTAAAATATTACTTTCACCTCCAATGAGAGGATCAAAAAAATATAGTATTCCTTCTGTTTTTTCTGGCAGTTGATCGGGTTATTGCATGATCGGAACAAAACGATTTTATCTAAAACCCTAATTTAAAATATATTGAATATGAGCAACAAATTTGAAACTGTATTTGAGAAATTAATTTTCTTTAGTCGGTGGTTACAGGCACCACTTTATGCGGGACTTATTGTAGGTGGAATATTATACTCTTACAAATTTATAATTGAACTGATTCATCTCTGCACCGTTATAAATAAAATAACCGAAGTGGAACTAATGCTTGGCGTACTTACACTGGTTGATATAACGATGGTAGCGAATCTTCTTATCATGGTTATCATTGGTGGCTATTCAACTTTTGTTAGTCGGCTGGATATAGATAAGCATGAAGATAAACCGGAATGGCTTCAAAAAATTGATGCCGGTACATTAAAGGTAAAATTAGCAGGTTCATTGGTTGGGATTTCAAGTATCCATCTGCTGCAAACATTTATAAATATTAAAAATCACGAATCGGAACATGTCATGTGGCAAGTTATTATTCATTTCCTATTTTTAATTTCATCTATAATGCTTGCCTACACAGAAAAGATTCTGCACCAAAAACATCAATGAGGTTGCACAAACAGGCAGGATATTTTAACGAAATCCATTTTTAAAAGTACTTAATAATCAAGTATAAACAGATGAAAAACATATTCCTTTTGTTTTTGATATTAAGCGTTATTGATGCGCATACCCAACCTAAAACCAATTGGAATCAGTATTTGGGTCCAGATAGAAATGCAACCGCTTCTGGTGCGGGAATTTCGAGATCCTGGCCCACAGAAGGTCCGGCAAAATTATGGTCTATCCCGCTTGGCCCTGGTTATGGCGGTGCAAGTATATACGGCGATGAAGTTTTTGTATTAGACAGACAAGCTGAAGTGACCGATATTTTGAGATGTCTTGATTTAAATACGGGAACTGAAAAATGGCGCTTTGCTTACGAAGCTAAAGGAGAAATCCCGTATCCGGGATCAAGAGCGACACCAACTGTTGATGAAAACTATATCTGGAGTGTCGGCCCACACGGGCATATGCATTGTGTCGATAAATCAAGTCATCAATCAGTTTGGTCTTACAATTTATTGGCAAAATATGGTGGAGAATTGCCCAACTGGGGATTTTCTCAATCACCAATTTTATACAAAGATTTGGTCATTGTTGCTCCGCAAGGAGAGAAAGCCGGTGTAGTGGCTTTCAATAAACGGACAGGCCAGGTAGTATGGGAAAGTCGTAGATTGACCGGATATCGTTTTCATGTATCACCCACCTTAGGAAATTATGGAGGAGTAGATCAAATAATAATGGTCAGTTCATGCGTAAAAAACGACGGTTTGGTTTCTGATGAGGTAGTAGCTTTTGAAGCTGAAACAGGGAAAGAACTTTGGACATACAAGGGACTGAACTCATTTGCCAGTATTTCTCCGGCTACGATTGTGGATTCAAAAAGGCTGCTTTTAACCGAATGTGCATACAATGATAAATACGATCCGGTAACCGTCATGTTGGAAATCACAAAAGAGGGAAGCCTATTTGAAGTAAAAGAACTGTTTTTTACTACCCAGGCTGGTAGCAAAATGCACCCTCCTGTTATTCTCGACAATCATATTTACTTAAACAATACAGCAGGTACGAAAATGCAAATGACCTGTTTAACTATGAATGGCGAGGAGGTTTGGGAAAAAGGCGCGGCTCCAAACTTCGAGCTTGGAGGGCTGATAATGATTGATGGATTAATCATCAATCAAAATGGCAAAAATGGGGATATTCATTTAATAGAACCCACACCAAAAGGTTATAAAGAGATCGGCAAAGCTTCATTTTTCAATTCCAAAAAATCGCAGGCCTGGGCTCCCCTGGCTTTTAGCAAAGGGAAATTGATTGTTCGGGATATGGAGAAAATGGTTTGCGTTGAATTGTTAATCGGCAACCAGATTACTAATGAAATCCAATAAATTTGGACTCCTTAGAGCTCAAATATTTCCTTAATGATTACTTCTTGTCGCAAACAACAGTAGCCTTAACTTCACCATCCATACCTTGAAATGCATAGGCTATTGTGACAGTTTTTGCATCGGTAAGCGACCATGCTTCGGTTGATTTCATTGTCATTGACGTACCGTTCATGTCAAACGTACGGGATGTTTCAATGTTCAGGGTCTTACCGTCGGCTGACCATTTTGCTACTGACTTGCTGTCGCCTCTTTGTGAAGTGTTCACACTCTCTTTTCCATCGAGGGTGTATTTCATGGTTGTGGTTGTAGCTTCCCCATTCTGGTTAGTACTCGTTCTTACAACAGTCATAAGATTCGCTTCCTGCGTAACGACAAATCCACCTGCCCACATCCGTTGGCTGCGTTGATTATCACCCAAGGCACTTTTCTCCGCATTTAATGCATAGGTACCGGAAAAATTAACCGATCCCGACTGCGCGTTTGTAATCACAGGTGCAAAAAGAGCCAGCATAATTGTTAATGAAAATACCTGCATAAATGAAGAGCTGTTCCTCCCAATACTTTCAATGTTCTTTTTCATCTTTTTTAATTTGAGTGGATTTAATTATTATTTGATAGCCTACCAAAGGTAAATAATCAATTGCAAATTCCGCATTTCTCTAAAAGCTATTTAAGCAAGAACTTAGCTATCCCATTATCCAGGTCTGCCCCATGCAGATTTTTTGCGACAATCATTCCCTTGCCATCAACCAAAAGATTGTAGGGTAACTCCTGGATATTATAGGTTTTTGCAACAGGAGATCTCCAAAATTTCAAATCACTTACCTGAATCCAGTTGATCTTGTTTGTGACTATAAAAGTCTCCCAATTGGGTTTCTTTGCATCCAATGACACGCCATAAATTTCAAAACCTTTCCCATTGGTGAAATCTGCATGCTTGTATTTTCGGTATAAATCGGCCAATTCCTTTTGCTCATTCACACATGGAGCGCACCAGGTTGCCCAGAAGTCAATTAAAACCAATTTACCCTTCAACGAAGATAAGGCAATTGTATCCCCTTTCAAGGAAGGTAGCTTTATCTCGGGTGACTTATTTCCTACTTCAATTATATTAGACTGTGCCTCAACAGGATGAATGGCGCTACTCCCAAATATTAGTACTGCAATTAAGATGAGAATTTTCATGCATTTAAGATTAAGCGTTAATCATTCATTGGATAATCCTTGTCAATCCAGTCAACCTTGATATTCTGCGGCAAATTCAGAAGCTTATAATTTGTGAACTGCATACTTTTCAAAAGTGCCATTGCCGGTCTCACATTGGGGCAACTTGCAAAAGGACAACACCCGCAATAAACCACAATCTGCGCATTTTTTGTCAATTTGGTTAGCTTTTCCTTGAGTAAATTCAGGCTCTGACTCCTCATAACAGGCCCAATTTCTATCGATCCCTTGATAACCGCTTCCATACCGATGCTAAAAACCAATGGCTGGGGCAATTTGGGATTTTTCAAAACTCTGGCCAATTCTGCCGGATCAAGCAACTGTTGCTGTGTCCATGGATCGCCCTGAGGCTGAGAAATAAATGGCTCTCCTCCAAAAACAGAAGTCGAAATCAAAATAAATAAGAAGGCTAAAATTCTGGTTTTCATAATTTTTGACATGATAATCATATTGTTAAATAAATTTTTGCTTAGCAATAACTAATTAATTCAAGATCTCTCTAATTCTTTTGCAAAGCTATAAACAAAAAATACATAAATCGCAATAATATCACCTAAATCGCAATAATATCACTCATTTTATATTTTTAGATTGTTGTAACTTCATCATCTATCAGAAAAACCAGACTAAATTCTAGTCAACCCGTTTTCGTTCCTCATCAGAACCAGTTGCTCTTTTTCTTTCGGATTTTACCTTTTCACTGCCAAAATTATGTGAGAACGTAAATCGCAATACCCGTGGTTCAAAATTAAGGCTGCCGGAATTATGGATATTTAATTCAGGAACATTGGCAGAAAAACTATAGATACCAGTGTGGAAAACATCACTCAAATTCAGATTGAAGGAGTTTTTCTCATTTTTAGATTTCATCTGGATTCCTGCTGATATGGAATAAAAGGCATTGCTTTTTGATATTCCCCACAAAGAAGGTGACTGATAAAAACCTGAAAGCTCAGCTGTTAATCTCTTGTGAATGGTGAAATTATTGATGGAATTAAAATTGAAATTTTTCAAATTAATGTTGAGATTTTGTCCGTCGTAGGCTGTTTTAACGTTTTGTATGATTCCATTGAGATTATTTTGCATAGTCCACCATTTGGTGATTTTCAAGGGAAATGAAAGCAACAGTGTCGCGGTAGTCGCCTTATCCAAATTTCGGGAAGTCAGATACAAGATATTTTTGACCAGATCCTGACTTGGCTGAAAACGCCTTATCGCATCATTTTCAATACTATATGAAAACGAAAGCAAGACAGATTTATACTTATAATCCGTTTTGAAAATATCACTTAATGAAGGTTGAAGTTTTTCATTGCCCGAAACATAGGTATCAGGTGATTGAAAGACAATAAAAGGGGCAAGTTCATTAAAAGAAGGACGGGTAATCCGACGGCTATAGGAAAATTGAAGTGTATTGTTTGCATTAAGTTCACGTGAAAAATACAGCGTGGGAAATAGCTTACCATAATGCCTGTCGATGATTCCGGGTTGGGTTACGGTATTTAAAACTGTATTGGTGTATTCGTATCGTACACCGGCTATCATACTTGTTTTAGGGTTGATTTTGTAGTTGACAGATGAATAAACAGCACTTATGTTTTCGGAAAGCGTATAGTGATTGGTTAGATCACTGTTAAAAGTCCAGACATTATTAACCAGGTTTGCAACACTTACATCATTGCCAAAGCTTGTGGTTGTCATTTTTAAACCCGATTCCATTTTAAACTTTTCTCCCAAATTACGCGTGAAATCCAATTTCCCTACATAGGTATTGATAGGAGTTTTTTTGGTCACCTTAATTTCTTCCTTTGAAGTCAGTTGGTTTGTATTATCATGGTAATTAATGAAATATTGTGATGGATTATTGTCATCATAATGAAGATAATCGAAATTTAAATCCAGTACTTCACCCTCCTTAAAATTATGCTGCAGATTAAAATTCCCCAGGTAATGGATCCATTTATTCGCTTCTATTACCTGCTGGTCAATATAATTTGTAATCTGGTTGTTCTTTTTATAGTGTATCACATTCGTTGCATCCATTTCCCAATTACTGGTATAACCCGACGCCAAAATTCCTAAGGTCGTTTTACTGCTGATGGTATAGTCAAATCCAAGGCGGGCATTTTGAAAATAGGTAATTGGCTCTCTATAGCTATCCGATTCCGTTTCATTGATGGCTCCATTCTGGTTAACCATTCTATACATACTAATCAGCTGAGAACTATTATCGTAAGAATAGGAGTACGAACCAAAATAATTTATCTTTTTAACATGATGGTTCAACATGATGCTGCCGTTCAGCTTTCCATCTACACCAATTCCTGTTCCTAAAGTGTAATTTCCATTCGTCCCAAAATCATCGTCTTTTTCAAAACGATATTTATGATTCCCGCATTTCCTTCTGCTTCATATTTAGCCGGTGGGGTGGTAATTAATTCTATTTTTTGAACATTTTCGGCACTCATGCCATTCAACATTTCGATTGCGGCAGCCACCGGCATTCGGCTTTCTTTGCCGTTGATCATGACCATAACACCTTCTTTCCCGCTCAGCGAAAGCGACTTATCTTGTCTGTTTACAATAACACCGGGAGACTTCTCTAAAACTTGCAACGCAGTACTTCCCGACGAGGTGATACTGTTTTCAACATTAACAACAATTCTGTCAATTTTCTGCTCATAAATTGGCCTTTTCGCGAGTACATCCACGCTATTTAATAATTTTGAATCCTCCTCAACAACAATAGGATTTACATGGAAATGTTCACTTGAACTTTTAATTTCAAAGGGTTGCGAAACTCTGGCTTTATAGCCAATCATGGTCGCTTTTATCAGGTATTTCCCGGGTTTGAAATTGGGAATCGAAAAAGTCCCGACATCCGATACCATTACCCCGGTAACCAATGAGGAGTCCTTTTGATTGATAAGAATAACATTTGCGAAGGCAAGTGGTTGATTATTTGTATCATGCACTGTTCCCTGAATTTGTGCAGAACTTATGACGGGGTAGAAAAAAGAGATTATAAGGAATAAAAGCAGATTAATTCGACTGCTTCTTTTATTATATAAGTTTTTCATAGATTTTTTTTATTGTTAGTACGGAATTTGGCGATGAATAGTTTTAGTATTAGCAATCTAACCTTTTTGCATTCACTTCATCACTGGTTCCGACAGCCAATTGAATGCCGCATTTCCAATTATCTTATTGGCTTGAATGAATTTCCCGGGAGGGTATTATGATGTTGAAATTCAGCATTTAACCACAAAGCAACTTCTAATTCATCAATTCTGCCAGATCATCAATAATCTGAACACCTGCAGACATTATGCGTTCATGAGATTGATGTCCGTTGGAAACAAGGATGCAGGAACATCCAAGTTCGGAAGCTACCTCAAAATCATGAATAGTATCACCCACCAACAAAAGCTCTTTGGGTTCAATATTTAGGTTGCCAATCAAAAGCTTTCCGGTATCAAGTTTTGAGTTTGCATAGTGGTCATTCAGACCCGAAACCTGTTCAAAAAAATGAGTTATTTGATAATATTCGAGACACTGATCCAGTGTTTCCTGTTTCATGGCAGACAATATGCACTGGCGGACTCCGTGATTCTTAAAATAGTTCAACACCTCAATGGTATTTTCATGAAGGGAACATTCCTGAACCATGAGGTTATAATGGTCAATAAACTCCAGGGCCGGAATTTCAAAAGGTTCCTTATCAAAGTCAAATCCAATTAATTGATAGTAATCTTTCACCGGAAAGCTGAAAACATTTTTATACTGATTAATTGATAATACAGGGAGGCTGCGTTTATGCAGTATTCTATTCATCGATTCAACTGCCAGTTCAGTGTCATTTAATAAAGTACCGTTCCAATCCCAGATAATACCCTTTATATGATTGATCGACTTAATTTTCATATCATCTACTTCCTATATCTAAATATGAGTTTGCTCACCCCTTCATTTTTAAAATTCCACCTTTAACAATTCATGCTAAAGTGAACTCTCCACCAAATTGATGGCGAATAAACATGTTATAAAAATAGCATTTCAAGTCGGTTAAAGATAAACGAACTTCCGTAAAATAAAATAAAGCTATCTTCATATAGTCCCGGGAACTCCCGGTGCCGATTCTGGATCAGGGCTATTCAATCGATGAGGTAATTTATTTACCTTTGATAAGAAGTAATCGCATTTAAAATCAAAAACATGAAAAAATTAGTTCTATTGCTAGCCATTGTTTGCTTAACAAGCATTTCTTACGCGCAACAAAAATCCACAGAGAAAAAATCAGAACCAATGAAAAAAACTGTAATTGCCCGGTTAACGATCAAAAAGGAAGCTGCTGATAAATTCGTTCAATTTGCTCAGAAAATAGTAGGAGAAACCCGGAAAGAAGCTGGATGCATCACCTATATTTTGTACAAAAATAGTTTTGGTCAGGAAGCCCAATTTATATTTTATGAAGAATACAAAGATCAGGCTGCATTGGATTTTCACAATAAGTCGGAGTACTTAAAACTGTTTCTTTCACAAATCACTCCAATGCTGGAAGGTGCTCCTGTAGTTGAAGTATTCTGAAGGAACACCGGATCCGCCGTTAAAAGGATCTGTTCTCTGATTATCTCAAATTTAATGTCTTAAATCCTGCATGAATGCTTTATTGATGCCCGGAGGTAGGTGATTTTTCACTCCGGTGTGTCAACTTTACTGCCCCACCAGTTGTTCTTTGGATCAAAATTTTTTGATAAAAACTTGATACGCTGTTGTTCCAACTGAGGGAGTCTGTTCTTTTCTATTCCTTCAAGATATTTTTTCTCAGCATCCGCTGAATACATTGGATCAGCTTTAGGAAATCTGGCTCCAACTTTTGTCAGATAGTCAAAAAGTTCTTTGTGCAATTGTTTGACAAGAAGTGGATTATTACTTGCCAGATCAGTGGTTTCTGAAATGTCTGTCTTTAGATTGTATAATTCATCGTGGTCGTCTTCGTAATAATGAATTAATTTCCAGTCACCTTTGCGAATAATGGATGAGGGTTCTCCGCCCTGATTTCCATAATGGGGATAATGCCAGATCAGAGACCGTTCATTAATCGATTTTCCTTTAAGAAGCGGCACCAGGCTTACTCCATCAGTATGCTCCTGCGGTTTCTGTTTTAGTCCTGCCAATTCGAGAATGGTAGGATAAAAATCTGTCCCGGTTACAGGGATATCACACGTTTCCCCACCCTTTGTCAGTCCGGGTACCCTGAGGAAATAGGGCTCACGGATACCACCCTCGAACTGGTACCCCTTCCCTGCCCGCAGCGGAAGATTTGAAGTTGAATTGGCATCACCTGCAGCCACACCTCCGTTGTCGGAGGTAAAAACGACAATGGTATTTTTCTCCAATCCCAGTTCTTTAAGAGAGGCAAGAACCCGGCCAACTGCGTCGTCCATCTGCTCGACCAATCCGGCATAGACAGGATTGTCCTGAACCTGACGTATGGGAAGGAAATGTCCCATTTTAAAGCCGGATGGCGCAATACCTAAATTCTCTGCCTTTTGGCGGTACTTGCTCCATTTCTCCTGTGTAGTTTCAATGGGAGAATGAACCGCATAAAACGACAGGCAGGCAAATACAGGTTGTCCTGTCTTATCAGGATTATTCTCCTTTAAAAACCGTACGGTTTCCTGAGCCAATCTCATGGAAAGGTCTTCGCCCACCGGACCATCCCGAAGGTTAGGATTTTCAAAAGGTGAGAAATATCCTCCTTTAGGACTCCCGGCATCCCATCCACCAATATTTATATCAAAACCATGATCCTGAGGCCATGATCCTTTTCCTCCAAGATGCCATTTCCCTGCAAAAAAAGTTTTGTAACCTCCCTCTTTGAGTGCCTCCGGTAAAGTTATGTACTGAGGAGGTAAAGCATGAACATAATCCGGTGGTGTTAATTTATTGAACCGTTTGGCCTCTCTCCATTCTTCACCTGAAGCAGCACCGATCCAGTCAGTAATGCCATGACGGGCAGGGAATTTCCCTGTCATGATGCTTGCTCTTGATGGACTGCACACAGGGCAAGCGGCGTAACCGTTGGTGAAAACCATCCCCTCTCTGGCGATTTTATCAATGTTTGGCGTTTCATAAAATTTGCTCCCCATACAGCTCATATCGAAGTTGCCAAAATCATCCGCAAGGATAAAAAGGACGTTTGGTTTCTTCTTGTTAGCGCTCGTTCCAAATGCTATGACGGGCAATAATCCGAAACCGGCAATGACAGATAATTGAGAGATAATTTTCATTGATCGTAGTATTTTTTTTAGGTCGGAAGTATTCAAAGATTGGTCTTTTCTTTGATATACCAGCCTACTTTTTTTAAATTTTAGTAGTAAGCAGCGATTCAAATTTAATGATGTTATGTGAAAGTTTAATGTCCTACCAAAAGTCTTTGAAATTATCCTTTTGAATGACTTTTATGTATTGAGAATTGTGGAATGTAGCACAATTCATCACATCAATATGAAACAACCAGCATGCCCGAATAATTCATTTATAAATTTTATCTTTGAATTAGCTGAACTCAAAAACTTCTCCAACCCGTTTTAAAAATGATTACCATGAAAAATGATTTCTCGAGAAGGATGTTTCTGCAAACATCCGCAATATCGGCAACGGCCCTGATACTTCCGGTTTCCGGACACTCTGCCGAAAAAGAAAAGAAAAAGAACAACTCCATTCAACTGAATCAAAATCCCCTGAAAATTGGCCTGATGACCTACACGCTAGGCAAAGACTGGGACATTGAGACAATTATCAAAAACTGCACTGAAGCTGAATGGAAGTCCGTTGAATTGCGTACGACCCACAAACATGGCGTGGAAGTCAACCTGTCAGCCGCTCAGCGGGCAGATGTAAAAAAACGGTTTAAGGATTCAGCGCTCGAAACGATCAGCCTTGCCAGTGCCTTCCAATACCACTCGACCGACCCGGCCGAGGTAAAAACAAATATCGAGGGAACCAAAGAATATATAAAACTGGCCAAAGATGTTGGGGCTACCGGAATCAGGGTTTTCCCAAATGCTTTCATTGACGGGACAGACAAAGAGAAAACCATGGAACAAATTGGAAAATCCCTGGCAGAAGTTGCTGCTTTTGCCAATGATTACGGTGTTGAAATCAGGGTCTGTGTTCATGGAAAGGGAACCAATACCCCTCCTGTTATAAAGAAGATCATTGACTATTCTCAAAGCCCCTATGTCTATGTCAATTGGAATTGCGGCGATCCTGACCGTGAAGGTGAAGGTCTTGAATACAATTTCAACCTGTTAAAGGATCGCATCAGGGGGGTCCACATGCATGACCTTCATGACCAGAATTATCCTTACAGACAGTTTCTAAAACTTTTGGCTGAATCAGGCTTCAAGGGTTATTGCAATGCGGAGGTCGGACAAAGTTGTG
>CAIRSO010000636.1 GCA_903881215.1 uncultured Bacteroidia bacterium | reverse complement strand
GTTTCTCTACGAAGGAAAAGGGACTGAACAAAATGTGGCTCTTAGTCTGGAATGGTTAGGTAAAATAGAGGGTGATGTAACTTCTGAAGTTGCCCTTAAAATGGGCAAAATATATCTTTTGGGATTGGGTATTGAAAAGGATCTGGAAAAATCTAAAAAATACCTCGAGCAAGCTGTCCACGCCGATTATTCTGAAGCGATTTTCCTTATGGGAAAACTGCGCGAGGAGACCAATGAGGATGACTTCATTGAAATGTATCAGAAAGCAGCTGATCGCGGTTTTTCAGAGGCACAGGAGGCTCTTGCTGGTTATTACCTGAAGCAGGCTGATTATCATGGAGTTGAAATGCTAATCAAAGCGGCCCTCAATGGAAGTGCTGATGCCATGGTATTGATGGCTAAGCGCTATGAGACTGGTGAAGGGGTAGAAAAAAACATAAAAACAGCAGTCGATTATTACAGAAAGGCTGCCGAAAAAGGAAATCTTGAAGCACAATATCAGTATGCAAGTATTTGTTTGGCTGGTGAATGGATTGAGAGGGACAAATATTCTGCCGGTGACTATTTCAAAAAATCAGCGGAGGCAGGTCATCCAAGAGCTTGTTATATTTTAGGACTTCTGCATGAAAAAGGGGAAACCTATTGGTCTGATAAGGACAAAGCCTATGAATGGTATTTGAAGGCAGCAGAAAAGGGTGTACCCGGTGCTATGTTTAAGACTGCTGTTTACCTCGAGAATGGGGTAAAAGTAGAAAAGAATCTGAATGAGGCATTGAGATGGTACCGAAAGGCATCATCTGCGGGTTATGCCAAAGCAGCCTTTAATCTGGCCGTTCTTTTTGAAACAGGTCAGGGATGCGAGATCGATCCGGTAAAATCTATTGAGCAGTATGAAGTCGCTGCAAATGGCGGCATTGCAGAGGCTATGAACAACCTTGGAAATGTTTACCATCAGGGGAAGGGAGTTAAAGCAGATCCTCAGGAAGCCTTTAAATGGTATACACGTGCCGACGACTCGGGTTTCATGTTGGGTTCATACAATTTAGGGGTCATGTGGTATTTTGGCGAGACAGGTGAAAAAAATCTACAAAAGGCATATTTCTATTTTAAGAAAGCAGCCGATAAAAATTATCCTCAGGCACAGTATAATTTGGCAGGTATGTTGCTTTACGGAGAAGGAGTGGAAGAAAACAAAAAGTTAGCCATGGAGTTTTTTCGAAAATCTGCCGAAAATGGTTTTGCCGCTTCATGGATAAGTTTGGCAGAGTTTTACGTAGCCGGTGAGGTAGTTGAAAAAGATATAGATAAGGCCATTGAATACTTTAATCTTGCGTCTGATCATGGTTTGGGTGAGGCCGACTATCTGCTATCCAAAATTTACGAATCTGAAGAGGGTTACAAAGATTCAGTTAAGCAAAGTCAATGTCTTACCCGATCTGTGAGCAGAGGGTTTGAACCTGAAGATTTAAAATAGAAAAAGGGCTTCGCGCCCTTTTTCTATTTTAAATCTTCAATCCATTTTCTTGCGTTAACAAATGCTTCAATCCATGGTGTGATTTGGTCTGATTTTCGTTCTGCTGAATAATGAGCCCACTGCCAGGGATAGACCGATCTTTCCAAATGGGGCATCATCGCCAGGTGGCGCCCGTTCTCTGAACAAATGGCCGCAGTTTCATAATCTGAACCGTTAGGATTACCTGGATAATTGGCGAAGGAATATTTAATTGGAATGTTGTACTGGTCTTCGCCTTCCGGAATTGAGAACTTACCCTCTCCATGAGCAACCCAGATTCCTAGTTTCTTACCTGCCAGGGATTTTAGCATAATTGAATCATTGTCAAGGATATCTACATTTAGAAATGCAGATTCAAATTTGTGGGATTCATTGTGAAGCATCTTAATTTTCTTCTTTTTCTCTGGGTAAATCAAATCCAGGGCAACCATTAGCTGACAACCATTACAAACTCCCAGACTTAAAGTATTATCCCGCTTGAAAAACTGATCCAATGCTGCTTTAGCCCGTTCATTGTATTTAAATGCACCAGCCCAACCTATCGCCGAGCCTAACACATCAGAATTTGAGAATCCTCCGACGAAAACGATCATACTGATATCCTCCAGTGTTTCTCGCCCTGTGATAAGATCAGTCATATGAACATCTTTGACATCAAATCCGGCCAGATATAAACTCCAGGCCATTTCGCGGTCGCCATTGACCCCCTTTTCTCTAATAATTGCTGCCTTGACGCCTGTTTTCTCCCTGCGTTTCGGGTCAATATTCAACGACCTGTAATCTCCCTTGAAATCTCCAAAATTGAAGGAGAGGTTATTGAGTTTAAAGTTGTTCAGACGATTCGATGCCCGATCTATTCCACATTGTTTTTGATCAAGCAGATAAGAAGGTCTGAACCAGTCTTCACGCAGTTTATCAATATCGAAAGAATAATCCTCGAGGAAATTCTTAACCTTTATTTCTCTTTTTTGAGAAGGTTTTCCTATCAATTGGCACTTTACTTCGCTTTTTTCAAACAGTTTTTCCAATTCTAATGCATCGGAAGTCTGAACAACGACACCAGGATTTTCGCTAAACAGGAGTTTTATGATGTTTTGCTGGCCAATTGGGGACAAATCAACATCTATTCCTCCCAAATTTTGTGCAAAACACATTTCTAATAATGTAACTATCAGTCCACCAGATGATATGTCATGACCCGCAATAATATATCCGGAATTAATTGCTTCTTGAATTGCCTCAAAGGCCCTTGCGAAGTAGATGGGATAAGCAATTGTGGGCGTCTCTTCTCCCAAAGCAGATAGTATTTGTCCCAGTGAACTTCCCCCCAATTCCATTTCAGATTTTGAGAAATCGATGTAATAAAGTGGTTTATCTGAATCGATGACAAGTACTGGTTCTATTATTTTTTTTAGATCGGAAACTTCTCCGGAAGCAGATATTATGACGGTTCCCGGTGCATAAACTACTTCATCCTGGTATTTCTGAGTCATTGAAAGAGAATCTTTTCCAGTCGGAATATTGATTCCCAAGGCACAGGCAAAATCTGATGCTGCTTGCACACCTTGATATAACCTCGCATTTTCCCCTTTGTTTTTTGCAGGCCACATCCAATTGGCTGAAAGTGATACTCCTTTTAGCCCGTGGGTGAGAGGAGCCCAAACAATGTTTGTAAGTGCTTCAGCAATCGAGAGAAATGAACCATTAGCTGGATTTATTAATCCGGCAGCTGGTGCATGTCCGAGCGAGGTAGCGATTCCTTTGTTGCCTTGAAAATCAATAGCGACAGCACCTAAATTATTTAATGGAAGTTGCAGTTCGCCGGCACATTGCTGCTTAGCTATTCTCCCAGTCACTGAACGGTCAACTTTATTCGTTAACCAATCTTTGCAAGCTACAGATTCAAGTTGCAAAATCTGTTCTAAATAATTGTTTATTAATCCTTTAGAATATGGAATTTCCAAATATTTTTGATCCGGGGTTTGATCCACCAATAGGGTTTTGGGTGGTTTTCCAAAAAGGGTAGCCAGCTCCATATCGATGGGGCGTTCACCATTATTTCGGTTAATGAAGGTAAATTTGTGATCTCCGGTCGTTTCTCCAATGGTATAAAAAGGAGATCTTTCACGTTCGGCAATACGACGGATCCATTCCAGATTTTCTTTTCCGGTTACGAATCCCATGCGTTCCTGCGACTCATTTCCTACAATTTCTTTGGCAGAAAGGGTGGGGTCTCCAATCGGAAGCATATCGATAAATATCTGACCACCAGTTTCTTCAACGAGTTCAGACAAACAATTGAGATGTCCTCCAGCACCATGATCATGAATAGACACAATTGGATTTCTACCTGATTCAGCTAAAGCCCGAATGGTATTGTAAGCCCTTTTCTGCATTTCCGGATTTGCCCGCTGAACGGCATTCAGTTCAATGTGGCTTTCAAAAGCCCCGGTATCGACAGAAGAAACCGCACCTCCACCCATTCCAATTCGATAATTATCACCACCCAATAATACCACACTTTCACCGGCTAGCGGTTTGCCTTTCAAACTATCCTCCTTGCGGGCATATCCGATGCCACCTGCCTGCATGATTACCTTGTCGTAACCATATTTTTTCTGATGTTCGGCATGTTCGAACGTAAGGACTGAGCCATTAATCAATGGCTGACCGAATTTATTGCCAAAATCAGATGCTCCATTTGAAGCTTTAATTAAAAGCTCTTCCGGATTGTGATACAGCCATTTGCGAGGTGTAAAATTACTTTCCCAAGGTCTGTTGTTCCCATCATTTCTTGAATAGGAGGTCATATAAACTGCGGTTCCGGCTATTGGAAAACTACCTTTTCCACCAGCCATGCGATCTCTGATTTCACCCCCGGTTCCGGTAGCAGCACCGTTGAATGGTTCGACTGTTGTCGGGAAATTATGAGTTTCAGCTTTCAATGAAAGAACCGTTTCAATATCAGAGATCTCAAAGAAATCAGGTTGATCTGCCGAAGCAGGTGCAAATTGTTCTGCCTGTGGTCCTTCGGTGAAAGAGCAATTGTCCTTGTAGGCAGAAATGACAGTATTGGGATTTGTTCTGGTTGTCTTTTTAATTAGCTCAAAAAGAGTCTGTTGCTTCTCTATTCCATCAATAATAAATGTTCCGTTAAAAATTTTGTGACGGCAATGCTCTGAATTAACTTGAGAAAACCCAAAAACTTCACTATCAGTAAGTTTTCGGTTAATTTTTATAGAGACTTCTTCCAGATATTGAATTTCATCGGCGCTTAGTGCCAATCCTTCCTTTTTGTTGTAGGCCGAAATATCCTCAATGAATAGAACTGGATCAGGTTGATGTTCAATCGTGAACAGGGATTGAGTAAGGCCTTTATAAAAAGCTTGAAGCATTGGATCGAAAGCGGTATTGTCATCGCAAGCTGCAAATTCTTCAATGCGAATAATCCCGGCAATTCCCATGTTTTGAGTAATCTCAACAGCATTAGTGCTCCATGGTGTAATCATCTCTTTTCTGGGACCTACAAATTGACCTTCCAGTTCTTCTGAATGAATCCATTCAGCTTCACCGAAAAGCCAACATAATTTTTCTATATCGGATTGATTTAATGAAATTTGTGTTCCAACAGCAAGTATTTTGCTATCTGCTTTGAAGAATAGAATCATGTAGCCTGAATTTAGATTTTATGTCAGCGAAGATAGGGAGAAGAGAATAACAAATAAAAAACTGCAAATTAAAAATTTGTTATGATTTCTTTTCCTCTGGTTTCCACTCAGTCACATAAATTAAGTTTGGAAATGCTTTTGGCTTAAATATTGATTGGTCGTAAAACACTCTAAGGCATTCCTGTATACCTTCTGTAACACTCGGGTGAGGATGGATACTTTGCAAAACTTCCTGAAGTCGGATGTCAGCATTGATCAAATAGGCAATAGAGACGATAAAAGCTGATGCCTGAGGACCTGCTGCTCTCATTCCCAGAATTCTATCAGATCCATCATTGCTAACCATGATTTTAACGAAACCACTGGTATTTCTCATGGCTATTGTTCTATTAACCAGTTCATTGGAATAATAGGCAGCTTTATAAGGTATTCCTTTACTTCTCAGCATTTTTTCATTGGCACCTACAGCGGCAAGTTCAGGTTTAAAAAACATCAAAGTAGGCATATGTGAATAGTCCAATAAATAGTTTGTTTGACCAAAAATAGCCTCTACAATAAAACGGCCTTGCTCCTCCGCTACACCATACAAGGCTTTTTGACCTGTAACATCGCCTGCAGCGAAAATATTACAATCCCCGAAATTAGATAGGGCGCACTCCTCATTGATTTTCAAATAGCCTTTGCTCGTAGTTTCGATTCCGGCATTTTCAAGGCAAAGTCCGGCGGTATTGGGATCTCGACCAATCGAAATAAGGATGATATCTACTTCAACCACACTGCTATGCCCATCATCGTAATCAAGAACGATTTCAAGGTAATTACTTTTCTTGCGTACGGCACGAAGGGTGGCCGTACGGTGAATTATCACGCCATTCTTCTCCAGGTTTCGGGATACAAAATCGCTCACATCATCATCTTCGAAGGGGATTACGCGGTGAGTGCGGTCAAGCAGGTGCACCTGGGTCTGTCCAAAATTGGAGAAGATTGTTGCAAATTCACAACCAATGATACCTGATCCGATAATCATCATTCTTTCGGGAAAACTCTCAAGATTTAAAATACCGTCAGAATCGAGAATATGCTTTTGGTCGATTTCTAATTCAGCATGCGGTCGTGGAACTGATCCTGTAGCAATTAAAATGTAGCTGGCATTGATAATTTCAAGTCCATGCTGAGTCTTGATTTCCAGGGTATGTTTGTCTAAAAATCGAGCAAAACCCTGAATATAGGTTATATTGCCCGGAAGATTCTTGTTGTCGGAAAAGGTCTCAATTTGAGAGAGAATCTGATTTTGTTTGGTCTTGGCCGCCTGCAGAACTGTCTTTTTTACCAGGTTGTAATCGACCTGAAGACCGGATGCCCGATAGCCTCTATCCACAGCCGCTGCAACTGCATAGTCGGCCGACAGTTCCCACATGGTTTTTGAAGTGAGCGGACCATTCATGATTCCGTTTCCACCCAAATGACCGGCTTCAATAATACATACATTTTTACCAAAGTCCAGAGCACGCATGGTTGCTGCTAAACCACCTGGTCCACTGCCAATTACTGCAAGATCAAATTGCTTCATACTGATTATTTGATAGTTGTGTCAATCAATGTTCAAATTACGGAAAAATAATTGATATGAGTGCAGATAATGCTTAATTTTGCCATCTCAAAAGAATGAAATGAACATATCAAAAATTGAACACATCGGCATTGCCGTAGAAAGTCTGGAAACAGCTATAAAGTACTATGAAACGTTACTTGGCACTAAGTGCTATGCAATAGAAGAAGTAATTGACCAGAAAGTGAGAACGGCTTTCTTTAAGGTCGGTGAAACTAAAATAGAATTACTTGAATCCATGGATCCGGAAGGACCCATCGGAAAATTCCTTGAAAAGAAAGGACCGGGGGTTCATCATATTGCTTTTGCCGTTGACGAGGTTAATAAGGCATTAACTGAAGCGGAGTTGGCAGGAATTCAATTGGTCGACAAGACGGCCAGAAAAGGAGCAGAAGGCCTTAATATTGGCTTTCTTCATCCAAAATCCACATTAGGTGTTTTGACAGAATTCTGCAGTGAATAAGTCGTCAGATAATTAAGACTCACAATAGAAGTAAATTTTTGAGATTATTTCGGCAGGTGCTTTCTGACGGCATGCGAAAATCCATTTTCATGATGGGGTAGGGAGATCAAAAATTTGTCT
>CAIRSO010000635.1 GCA_903881215.1 uncultured Bacteroidia bacterium | reverse complement strand
TGACTTAAAACGAATTATAAAGGTAGGAACGAAACATTGTCAGATTAGAATAATTTCAGCCACATAAAGTGTAAAGATCACGTTGTGAATTGATACACATGACCGACAGCGATTCTGAATGATCAATGACCGCTGCATCATTAATTCCAAGGAAGCGATCAAAAATGGAAGAACGATAGGTAAAAGAGATAATAAGCAGTCCATTTTGAAAACAAAGTGCCTGCTCCAGGGCTTTTTTTTGAATTTTCCAGGTTGGTGTATGTGTTTCTATCGTTTCGTAAGAGAAGTGGAAATTCTTAAACAGTCGCTGAATGGAGAAAAGGATGCTCATCACCACTCTTTTATCTTCCTCAAAGTTAGCTAAAGCCTTTATCAGTGAGACTTTGGCGCCATTGTGTCGTGCAATATAACTGCTCCACAGGGCCAAATCCTTGCTTTTTTTCATATAGCTAACAGGAACAGCTATTTTTTTGTAGGATTTATCTGCGTGATGTTTTTCTGAAACGAATAAAAATGGGAAACCGGCCTGTGGAAGTTTAGGAAGCAGTTCCTTGCTCGCTGTTTTTGGGGCTACAAGCAGCAAGGCATCATATTCTTCGGCCATTTCTGCCAGAATCGAACCAATGGGATGCAAGGCGATATAGAGGTGAATGTGTTCAGGTCCAAACACAAGTGATAGTGGTCCGGCCAACTCAGTTAAACGTAATTGAGCTTGTTCCTTATTCAGGTTATCTTTTGAAAGCTGGTAAATCAGGCAAATCTCTTTTTCCAGGATCAGCGCAACTTCAACTCCATGCCGGATGGTCATCTCCGTTTCGGGAGAGAAATCGATCCAGATGAAGATTTTTTGTTCGCCGTTTGTTAGCATGAAGAAGTACTTGGAGTACTTAGAGTACTTAGAGTGACTAAAGTTACTTTATATTGATGCGACTCCAAAATTATGTTTATAGTTTTTCGTATTTTCGGCCACGAATTCGATAGTTTAAAATTATAATCAGCTGAAGACCAAATCATTTATTATTAAATGGATATTAGTAAAGGGATATTTCAACGGACAGAGTTACTACTGGGAAAAGATCGGCTGGAAAAAGTCATGTCCAAAAATGTCATCATCTTCGGTATTGGAGGTGTTGGCAGCTGGTGTGCGGAGAGCCTGATACGAAGCGGTATCCAACGACTTACCATTGTTGATTCTGACAGGATCTGTATCACAAACATCAACCGACAATTACATGCAACTACATTGACAGTGGGAGCTGTAAAAACGGAGGCCCTGAAAAATCGTCTGTTGGAAATCAATCCATCGGCTAAAATCCTGGCAATCCAAAAGATTTACAACAAAGACAACCACGATTTCTTTGAACTTGAACAATACGACTTCATCATTGATGCCATTGATAGTCTGGGAAGCAAGACTCATCTCATCAGACAGGCAACGAAGACCAATGCAGTTTTTCTCTCTTCGATGGGAGCTTCACTAAAAATGGATCCCACCAAGATCCGGGTCACAGAGTTTTGGCAGGTAATCAGATGTCCGCTGGCAGCAAAAATCAGAAAAATGATCCGCAAAGGGGAGTTGCCTGCAAAGAAGTTCATGTGCGTCTACAGCGAGGAACTTCTTGAAAATTTTGGTAGTGGATCATCCTGTGGCACTGAAAAATGCCTGTGTCCGAAAAACACAATCGGCCAGGGCGATCCTGAATTGGCAGATCATGAATGGTGCAGTCAGAAAGCGGTTATCAACGGTACCATCGCACACATTACTGCCATTTATGGATTCACTCTGGCCGGGCTGGTCATTCAGCATATTTACAACGAAGCATAGATTCTAAGCTGCAAATTCAAATGTTGAGACTTTTACGCTAACAGGTGTGGTATTTCTCAGATTGTCGTTGATTGGGCAACGGTTTTCCACCTCTTTCAACCATTTGTCAATCGATTGTTGGTTGGCATCAGTATCCAGGCTGATGTTAACACGGATGTCTTTGAATCCGGCCCTGTCATCGTTCGACTGACCAAAAAGCCTGGCAGGATTGATATCACCGTCCACTTCAATAGTCAGTTTTTTTATCTCCAGCCCGAATTCTTTGGCTACCAGATGTGCTACAACATTCAGACATCCTGCATAACCTGCCAGTAAATACTCTACCGGATTCGGACCATGATCAGTGCCTCCCAGCTCAGCGGGTTCATCGACGATTACTTTAAAGTTTCTGGCATTGGCCACAAATTTTGTGGGGTTCTCGTTTCCCCCGCTGATTGAAAAGTTTAAAAGTCCCATTGTATTTGTTTTTAAAAGATTTGTTATTGATTTATAAGGCAAAGGTGAAGATCAGACCAAACTTGCACAATACCTCTTATGTTGTATTTTGCATACCCTGAGTAAGGTATTTTCATTGGTATTCGATCTATTTTGGTTTTTAGATTTCAAACAGTTAAAATTGTATGTAAAATATTTACCTAATTATTCGATGATAAACATTCGGTTCATTCAACAAAGCGACAACGAAATTTTGGCAGCCATAATTAGGTCAACCCTGGAAGAGTTTAATGCGAATCATCCCGGAACGGTCTATTTTGATCCAACGACTGATCATTTATTTGAGCTTTTTCGCACCAGGGGATCCTACTATTTTGTAGCAGAGATAAATGGCAAGATTGTTGGGGGCGGTGGAATTTTCCCTACTCCCGGATTACCAGAGGATACCTGTGAACTCGTAAAAATGTATCTGGTCCCTGAAGCAAGAGGGATAGGCCTTGGAAGAAGCATGGTCGAAAAATGTCTGGATACTGCACGGGAGTCCGGTTTCAGAAGAATATACCTTGAATCAATGCCGGAATTGAAGCTGGCATTAAGGACATACGAGAAATTGGGCTTTACTTACCTATGTTCACCAATGGGTAACACCGGCCATTTTGGATGTGATCTGCACATGATCAGGGATCTTTAACCATCTTGGGCAAATGCCAACAGATCCAGCATCTTAGATATAATATTCAATGTTATCAATCCAACCTGCTTTTATGGCATGAATAATCAATTCGGAAGCATTTGAAACACCAATCTTTTTGAAAATATTTTTTCTGTGTGTACTAACTGTATGATTACTTATGATTCTTTGGGTAGCAATCTCTTTGGTTGTGAGTCCATTGGCTATCATCCGTACGATTTCTATTTCAGAAAGAGTGAGTGGTTTGGGTTCCTCAGGTGTAAATTTGTTTTCACTTAGTTCAAGATACAAGTCTAATATTTCATCAGAGTAGAACTTTTTCCCCTTTATCGTTGCCTGAATAGCAGATAAAAGCTCCTCTTTATCCACGTTTTTGTAAGCGATGTTCTTTACCCCAATTTTGGATAACCACAAAAATTCATTCTTGCTCACCGAATAGGTCAATACAAGCACTTTTACCTGGGGATACAGTTCTTTGATTGTTTTCAGGTCATCAATGTTGTGGTAGTCAATCGTGGCAATATCTGTGATTAGCAGAGAATCACGGTGAGAACCAATTATATTGAAGAGATCAGCCCTGGATCCAACGATGCCTGCAAGAGAATACCTTTCATCGTCTGTTATCAAACTCCTGAGTGTCTCAGCAACCAAAAATTGAGAATCAGCAATGAGAACACAATCAGGTTTATTCATATTTGAGGTCTATTGTTTAACATTCCGATCACAATTCCATATTTGGCTAGTTTTTCCAACAAAATCTCTTTCTTTACTGGTTTGGTGATAAATTCGTCGCTTCCGGCATCCAGAGCCCTGAGTTTGTCTTCACCCCCAGAATATGCCGTAATGGCAATAACCGGCAGATCTTTTCGAAATGTTTTAATCTCCTTAATTGCTTGGTAACCATCTAATATGGGCATTTTGAGGTCAGTTAGAAAAACACATATTTCGGGGTGTGCTTTACTTAGCTCAATTGCCTCAGCTCCATTTCTAGCATGAATAATCCTGGTAAATTTATCTTTAAGTAATATATTCAGATAGGTAAAATTAATTTCATCGTCTTCTGCAACAAGGATGGTTTTTATACTATTACTGATCTGTTCAGGAAT
>CAIRSO010000634.1 GCA_903881215.1 uncultured Bacteroidia bacterium | reverse complement strand
ATACTACCTTTAAAAAACAAATTATTATAGTATGAAAAAGCTAACTGTGTTGGGTCTTCTTTTTATGCTTGCATTTGAAATGAATGCTCAGATACCTGTCAGCAAAGAGGTTGAAATAGGTATTGTGGAGAAGTTGGGTCAGACGATACCGGTCGAACTGAAATTTTGCAACGAAAAGAACGATACTGTTACATTGGGGAGTATTATCAATAAAGCTACCATTCTCTCGTTCGTCTATTTTGATTGTCCGGGAATGTGCAGCCCCTTGCTGGATGGAATCGCCGATGTGGTCAGTAAAACAGAACTATCTCTCGGAAAAGACTATGACATCATTACAATCAGTTTTAACACCAAGGATACACCGGAAAAGGCCATTCAAAAAAAGCTCAATTTTGTCTCAAAAATTAAGGAAGAGCAACGTGGCAGCTGGACTTACCTAACCGGTGAATTATCGAATATTCAAAAAATCACTGAATCGGTTGGCTTCAGATACAAACCAACAGGAGTGGATTTTGCCCATCCTTCGGCCATATTCATCCTTAGTCCGACGGGTAAAATAACCCGTTATCTCTATGGAATAACTTTTCTGCCTTTTGAGCTCAAAATGGCTATTTCCGAGGCGCAAAAAGGAGTATCTCAGCCAAGTAGCAGCAAGCTCTACGATTTTTGTTTCGCCTATGATCCGCAAAGCAAAACATATACCTTGCAATTTACTCGCCTTCTGGGGTCTTTTGTTCTTATCCTTGGGGTGTTTTTTGTACTCTACTTAATTGTCAGTTCCAGAAGGAATTCAACTAAAAAATCTAAATAATGACTAAATCAATCACACAAGAACCACTTAACTACTTGAACCACAAGACAGGATTGTGGTCATGGCTTACTTCTACTGATCATAAAAGGATCGGTCTGCTTTATCTGTACTCAATAACCATCTTCTTTTGCACTGCAGCAGTTTTGGGACTCCTGATGAGAATTGAGAAAATGGCACCCGGACAGACAATCATGACCGCACAAACCTACAACGGCATGTTCACCATCCATGGAATCATCATGGTATTCATTGTCGTGATACCCGGTCTTGCTGCCGTCTTTGGAAATATTATGCTTCCGATCATGATAGGCGCCAAGGATGTTGCTTTCCCAAAACTGAACCTCTTTTCGTGGTATGTGTTCATTACCGGAGCAATGCTTGGTCTATATTCACAATTTGCCAACGGTCATTCTCCCGATACAGGCTGGACCTTTTATGTTCCTTACAGCGCCCAGGCTTCGTCAAATGTCGTGATTGCACTCACTGCGGCCTTTGTGCTGGGCTTTGCATCTATTCTAACCGGATTGAATTTCATTGTAACAATACACAGGATGCGGGCTCCGGGGATGACCTGGTTTCGGATGCCGCTATTCCCATGGTCGCTCTATGCCACTGCCTGGATTCAGCTGCTGGCAACGCCTATAGTTGGTATTACCTTGCTAATGGTCATTGCCGAACGAACGTTTCACATCGGTTTCTTTGATCCTGCCCTTGGCGGGGATCCTGTCTTGTACCAGCATTTGTTCTGGATATATTCGCATCCCGCAGTTTATGTCATGATACTACCTGCCATGGGTGTTGTGACTGAGATCTTTCCAACCTTCAGCCAAAAGCCGGTTTTTGGCTATGTTCCGATTGTATTTTCCAGCATGGCCATTGCCCTGGTAGGGTATTTTGTATGGGGTCACCACATGTTCACTTCAGGTATCAGCTATGAATCAAGATGGTTTTTCTCCTTTCTTACTTTTCTGGTTGCCATCCCAAGTGCCATCAAAGTATTTAACTGGCTTTCTACCATGTACGGTGGATCGGTAGACCTGAAACCTCCGCTGCTCTATGCCATATCATTTATCTTTTTGTTTACCATCGGAGGATTCACCGGATTGACATTGGGTTCGCTTGCCACCAATATTCAATTGCATAACACAGATTTTGTTGTGGCACATTTTCATTATATCATATTCGGGGGAATGGGATTTGCCTTCTTTGCCGGAATCCATTACTGGTTTCCAAAGATCTATGGCCGGATGTATAATTTTAAATGGGCCAATATATCCTGGGGATTTCTCTTTGTTGGGTTTAACCTGCTCTATTTCCCCTTGTTCATAATTGGAATTCAGGGAATGCCCCGCCGCTATTTTGATTATGATCCAAAATTTCAAATGGGAGAGTCATTATCAACTATAGGTGCATTTATCCTAATCACAGGGTTTATTGGAATGATCACAAACCTGATTTACCACAGTCGCAAAGGTGCAATTGCTCCGGCCAATCCCTGGCATGGAGTTACCCTTGAATGGCAGATTCCATCTCCACCTCCTCACGAGAATTTTGATGAGATTCCCATCATAACGCACGAACCATACCGGTTTGATAATCCTTATACCAAATAAATACTACTAACCTATGTCGACAACCGAACACAGCGAATTCATAGACAGCGATACCGGGAAAATGGGGATGTGGCTATTCCTCTTTACCGAGCTGTTTCTTTTCGGCGGACTATTCATCGTTTACGCCGTGATGCGCTCTAAATATGCCGCGGATTTTCACCACGCAGCCCTGGAACTAAATGCTTTTGTAGGTGCTACAAATACTGTTGTACTTCTTGTGAGCAGTATGACAGTGGCTATGTCATTGACTGCAATTCAACAAAAGCGGGGAGGAAAAGCGATGGGATTGTTGTTTATTACCCTTCTGCTGGCCGGAGTATTCATGGTTAATAAATATTTTGAATGGGGACATAAATTTTCACTTCATCTCTATCCCGGTTCCGATGTGATGCAGACCCTGCCGCATGGAGAAATCATGTTTTTTGGGCTCTATTTCATGATGACGGGATTGCATTTGTTGCACGTGATCATTGGAGGAGTCTTGCTTACCGTTGTACTCTTTAAAATCAATTCGGGAAAAATAAATTCTGAGCATTATCTATTGCAGGAAAACGGTGCACTATACTGGCACCTTGTCGACCTGATATGGATTTTCCTGTTCCCATTGCTGTATCTTATCACCTAAATATTCCAGGGCAGAAGAGATTGACCTGTTATCAATTTTCTAATTTGGAAAACATAAGAGGCAATCCTTGATGTAAAAACTAAAGTGCAACATTATAAAAAGAAAGAACGAATGAAGAACCATGATAATCATATCTCAAGCGACACTACCAACTGGACAGTTTTGCTGGTTTTGTTAATATTGACAACGATATCCATACTTGCTATCAAGATTCATCTGGGTGCATTTACAGTAGCTATGGCGCTTATCCTTGCCTCTATCAAAGTCACCATCGTGCTCACATACTTTATGCACCTAAAATTTGAAAATACTTTGTTAAAGTTGATGGTAGGCGGGGTATTTCTCCTTTTCGCAGTAGTTATTGCGATCACATTTATTGATTATTATTTCAGATAATTTCCCAAACTATGGAAACACTATTCAACGAAGGGTCTAATCTGGCCGGCGCCGTCGATAGGGCTTTTATTTTCATTTTTGCTATTTCCTTTATTTTCACGATTGGGATTACTGCTTTAATGATCTATATTCTAATCCACTTTTCACGAAAGAGGAATAAAAATCCACAGCAATTTTCCCACAATACAAAACTGGAAGTTGCCTGGACGATCATCCCATTGATCATTGTGATGATGATGTTTTACTACGGCTGGGTCGGATTTGCACCCATGCGTAAAGTGCCGGCAAATGCTATGCCTGTTACAGTTATTGGAAAGATGTGGTCCTGGGAGTTTGATTATGGGAATGGTAAAGTCTCCAAGGAACTTGTCGTGCCTTTCAACCGGAATGTAAAGCTAAACCTTGTTTCTCTGGATGTCAATCATAGCTTGTTTATCCCGGCTTTCAGGGTCAAGGAAGACGTTATTCCGGGTTACAATAACTATTTGTGGTTCAGACCAATTATGAAGGGAACCTTTGATATTTACTGTACCGAATACTGCGGACTTGCGCATTCAAACATGTTGGCAAAAGCCATCGTGGTTGATAGTCTTGAATTTAACAAGTGGTTGGCTGACTTGAAAGTTGCAGACAATCTGCCAGATCATCCCGGACTTGCAATTGTCAAGGCAAATGCTTGTTTGACATGCCATTCAATGGATGGATCCAAGATTATCGGACCTTCCTTCAAAGGATTGTATGGGCGGAAAACTGTTGTTGTGGCAGGTACTGGCGAAAAAGAGATTGAGGAAAATGATGAATACATCAAAAGGTCTATTATTGATCCAAATATTGAAATCGTCAAGGGATTCAACCAGGGACTGATGCTGTCGTACAAGGATAAGATAAGTGCCGAAGAGCTTGATAAAATTGTGGATTATTTCAAGTCAGCCGTTGAGAAAAAGTAAGATAAGATACAGCATTTCAGTAATTAGCAGGCTTATCAGGGTTCGACTATCTATGATGGTTACCTTTTCTGCCCTGACCGGGTATATTTTGTCCGGAAGCAGTGTCAGTTATTCATTTCTATTTCTTTTCGTGGGAGTATTTTTGCTTTCTGCAGGGGCTTCCGTTTTGAATCAGGTTCAGGAGCAAAATTACGACAAACTAATGCCCAGAACTTGTAAACGCCCAATTCCTGCCGGAGAAATTTCAGGTGGATTGGCCGTTTTTCCAGCTTTAATTCTGATCTTGGCCGGGGCTGCATTTTTATTACAAAATGGCTGGACGCCAGCACTCCTGGGTCTTTTAAATATTGTTTTTTATAATTTGATTTATACCCCGCTTAAGACAAAAAGCTGGCTTGCCGTTCTTCCTGGTGCAATCGTCGGAGGGGTTCCACCCTTAATCGGCTGGACATCAGCGGGTCTTTCCATGTTTCATCCCAATGCTATCTTCCTTTTCATCTTTGTTTGTATGTGGCAGGTACCGCATTTCTGGCTGCTCATGATCAAATATGGAAAGGAGTACGAAAAGGCCGGATTTTCTTCTATTTCAAAAATTTTGAGTGATCTGCAGATTCGGAGAGTGGTTTTCTTTTGGGGACTGATAACCTCACTATTCCTTTTGTTCCTTCCTTTTTTTGGTTTTAGACTTCATCTGATAATGGTTGTCTCCTTGTTTGTGACCAACCTGTTTTTTATACGTCAATTTTACACATATCTGTTCAGTGAAAGAGAATCTGGCACTGTTCGGAAAGCATTTATTCTGATCAACATGTATGCCATGATTATATTTATTTTACTGGCAATTAATACCTTAGTATCCTAAAAAAATGAAAAGAGTTGCATTTAAAATGAAGTTAAAACCGGGTTTCCTGGTCGAATACAAGAAACGGCACGATGAAATCTGGCCGGAGCTTTCACGAAAATTGTCTGAGGCAGGAATAACCGACTACTCAATATTCTTTGACGAAGAGAGCAATTCGCTTTTTGCCGTACAGAAGCAATCGGAAAACAGTACTGCAGATCTGCTGCCGCAAACAGAAATAGTTCGTAAATGGTGGAAGTTTATGGCAGAAATCATGGAAACAAATCCTGACAATTCGCCTCTTTCACTTCCATTGATTGAAGTATTTCACCAGGATTAAATGGCCAACAGTCCTAATCTTCAATTGGATAAAAGGACCTCAAATCTTGGTATTGGTGCAAAAAATAGTTGATGGAATTGTCCAAAATGGACGTTAATTTTGAGTTGTAAAGTTGACGAGGAAGTAGGCTCTGCTGGAGAGCAACCT
>CAIRSO010000633.1 GCA_903881215.1 uncultured Bacteroidia bacterium | reverse complement strand
CCGCATTCTCTTTGATGTTTTTGCTTCCTGTCTATTTTTTCAAAATTTCGGTCGACCTCAACAAGTATGCAGACAATGTTATGAGAAAATTTAATATAATCAGAAAGTTGCAGCCATGAGAAGGAGACCGCTGGTATCTATTATCACACCAACTTTCAACCATGAAAAGTATCTGGCAGATTGCATAGAATCTGTTCTGAATCAGACGTACACCAATTGGGAGATGATTATTCTGAACGATGGTAGTACAGACCGGACAGAGCAGATCGCTGCTACCTACCGGGATGCTGAATGCAGGATCAGGCTGGTTAATCAGGAAAATATTGGCATTTTCAGGCTCTTGGAGACCTACAACAAAGGACTTGAAATAGCCAAAGGATCATACATTGCCGTTCTGGAGGGTGATGACTGCTGGTCTCCCAAAAAACTGGAGACACAGGTTTCTGCCATTCAAAGAGATCCATCTGCAGTCTTGTGTTGGAGCATGGCCAGATGTGTGAATGCCGACAAATCTGAAGTTTATTATACAGCCCCGGATCTTGCCGCATCAGACGCCGGGTATTATAGCAATGATCCGGTTGGAAGTATCATGAATATCTTTCTTTTCAGGAATTGTATTCCGGCTCTGACGATGTTGATAAAGCGGGATGTTCTGATGCAGATAGGTGGCTTTAAGCAGGTATTTGATCTGCCGTTGGTAGACCTGCCAACATTGTATGAATTGGCTCATGAAGGGAGATTCATTTTCATTCCTGAAACCCTTGGCGACTGGCGAAATTATGCCACCCAAATAACCAAAACCTATCCTGCTGTGATGACGGAAGGGTTTTACAAAATGGCAAAATTGTTCATGACAACCAAGGCTGCAAAATCTTTGAAGATAGATCATCAGGAGCTGGATGCCTATTATGCCTGTCGGATGGTCATCGCCTATGCACGATCAGGTAGGTACAAACTGATCAGGAAAGAATATGCATCAGCACGGATTGACTATTTGAAGGCTATTTCAGGATATGGAATGGCAGAACCTGTCTGGAAACTCAGGGCTGCTATCGGTTGGATTTTTAGCTTTTTCCACCTTGACGTGGAAGGACTGGCAAGAGTTTTAGGCAAGAGATCCTATACCGAAAGGTAGAAGCACGCACAATCCCCATCTCCAATGTGGTTAAGCCGGGCAGCTTCTTTGGTAAAATCAGCCATTTGCTTTTTTGTAAACATGGAGAAGTCATCTGAATAGGGGATATCTCTCAAATATTTCTCACTGGAAGCAAACTGCACAAATGAGGAGTCATATTCGATCCTGTCGATTTTCAATCCTGTCAACTTCGCCAGAAGCTGAATGCTATGGGTAGTATGAAGAAAGAGATGTCTTGGGGCATCCAGGGCAAACCAATGCGTACGGTATTTTCGCCAGGCAAGGCAATTGGCCACCGGAATCCGGATCAATACATTTCCATTTGGTTTGAGTAGCTCCTTGATTTTAGCAAAAACTTTTTCAGGATGGTCCATGTGCTCGAAGGCATGGTGAAGCATGATAAAATCGAATTTTCCTGTCATTTCGAAGAGATCGCGTTTTAAAATTTTTAGGTTGCGATCGTTTTGAATATCCTTTTCGAGAAAGGGGTCAATTCCAGTCAGATTTTTAAATCCACTGCGTTGCATAGACAATAATTTGCGTCCGGAGCCACAACCAATGTCCAGAACGGAGGAGCTGAAATTGAGCAAATCGGGTTTCATCCAGGGGAAGGGGTGGGGCAGAAACAAGGATATCACGGCACCGATTGAATCGAACTGGTGGAGATAATGACGCAATAAACTTCTCTTGAGGAAATAGACGATTGGATTTAGGCTAAGTCCAAATTTTGGATTCCTGAAGGAGTAATATTCTGAAGGATAATATTTTGATAGATTATCAGGTGTTTCAATGATTTGGAGACAATAACAGTTGGAGCATTCAAGGTATTGAAATTCGTCCTGTAAACCCAAAAGCCTTTCTTTGGCAAGGTGAAGTTGATTGTTATGGATATTTCCGCAAATTTTGCAGGAGATCTCGTTGTTAGTCATAACGGTATTTTGAGACATTGTTGCAAAGATATATTTTTAACTGCGTCAATTCAGAGATGGGCAGATCTTAAAGAGTTTTGATAATATCAAGTAGTGAGGCTTCCCTTTTCCCTTTTGAGAACAATCCGGTTACATGATTACGAATCTCATTTTCGGATGGATCTCCATCTCGCAGGATCCTTTCTCTAATGAAATTGGCAATTTGGAGGGGATCTCTATCAACCAGTTTACCAACTTTCCCAATCACCTCAGGCATTCCGCCTTCTTTGGTAACCACAGGGAAGCAACCAAAATACATAGCTTCGGCGATGGAGACCCCGAATGATTCGGACTGGGAAAATTGACAGTATATTTTTGATTTACGATAGAAAGCAATCAGCTCCTCAGGCTTAACTTTTTCATGAAGGAGGATATTGGACGGGAGATTTCCGAGTTTGGCTATCAGATTCGACTGATTTATTCCAACAATTTCAAACCTGAATTCAGGTAGGAGCCTGGCTACTTCGATGAAAGTATCGATCCCTTTAAGGTAAAAGGTGCGATCATTGTTGATCAGGCCAACTGTCAGAATTGTGTCGGTTTTGATTAAAACTGAGTCTTCCGGAAAGTCGAAAGTCATGCAATTGTAAATCATTTTTCGATTGGTCCGGGGTGCGATGGCTTTTGCTTTTCTGTCGACATGGTTTGAAACCGTTAGGATCCAACTTGCCAATTGCATAGATTTCGCACAAAACCATCCCCGAAAGGAGGAGCAGAAAGCCCCATAATTCAATTTCCGGATACGGCATACATCATAACCGCCAATGATTACGATCGATTTTTTTCCGGTAATTTTTGCAAACAGAACAGGAAGAAAGGAGTGATAATCTGAAAACCAACAGAAAAAGATATCGTATTTCCGACCGTGTACAAGTAGGTAATACAATTGCTTGAATATTTCGATGGCATTTCTAAGAATTCCCTTGACAGGAGCAAAATGGTATTTCGTAACAAGGTGGTTAGAATTTAACGTGTCGTAGTCGTTTTTTACAAATGAAGAGAAGCTCGTGTAAACGAACAAGATTGATTTTCTTTTTTCTTCATTGTCTTTCATGGGGCCTGACTAGTATCAAAGATTCTTAAATAATTCTGCGGTGAGATTTTTTCTTGTAAACATTTGTGCTCCTGTTGTTTCACTCAGGAAGGTCCCATTCTGGACTTTTTCATAAATATCCTGAATAAAATGGAGCATTTTATCCTTGTCATTGTAATTGAAAAGTTTTCCTGCATGACACTTTTGAATGAGTATATCAACATCGCCACCCTGCGGACCGATTGCCAGAATGGGTCTTTTGGCGGCCAGGTATTCGAAGAATTTACCAGTAACTATTCCTTTATTATCGGGTGAATCCGGGATAGCCATTAACAACATGGAGGCACTAAGCATCTGATCGATAGCCTGATCATGAGGTATATAACCAAGTACTTCGACCATAAACCCCAGATTTTTCAATTTGAATAGCTGCAATATTTCATCCGGCACATTACCTACAAATCTGATTTTTATCTTACCTTTTACATCGCTGGGAAGTTGGTAAATTGCCTCAACGAATGATTCGATCCGATAACTCATGGAGATGGTTCCGGTATATGTGATGGTGAAGAACTCATTTTGCATAGGCCTGGCTTGAACAAAATCGGACTCATCATATCCATTGGGAATAACGACAATTTTACCTGCTTTGGTTGGAATCTTTTTGAGCAATAGTTTTCCAACCTCTTCACTGACAGTAATGATTTTGTCAGCATTTGACAGCACTTTTTTTTCCAGGATCTTATCAAACCAGGTGGCAATTCGGGAGTGATACAGCTCTTTGTAGTAATAAATGTCTGTCCAGGGATCTCTGAAATCGGCTATCCACCTGATTCCTGTTTTCTTTTTGATTTTTTCCCCAATTAAATGTGTGGAATGAGGAGGACCTGAAGTAATGACAACATCTATTTTTTCAGATTCGATCAGTTCAAGTGCTTTTTTGAGTGCATACTTGTTCCATCCCTTGCGGGGATCCGGAATAAAGAGATTTCCGCGTATCCATCTGGAGAATTTCTCGAATGCGGTAACTTTTTTTTGATTTGAAAATCCTCCGTATGGGATATCCTTTTTATTTGAAAGTTTACGGTACAGGCTATAGGGTTCAAAAGTGCGCGTTTTGTAAATGCGAAGGTCCGGACTAATTTCCTGCATCAGGGAGGGGTCGAGTTGTGCATAAGATGCCTGGTTTTCATCCACAGTCAGAATGACTGGATTACAGCCGAATTCTGGAAGATATTTTGAAAATTTCAGCCACCTTTGAACACCTGCTCCTCCGCTAGGCGGCCAATAATAGGTAATGATCAGGACATTAATCATTCTTTTGGCAGATTGGAATCGTGGGTAGAGTGAAAGATATTTTTTGTTGGCATTGTTGCAACAAAATCTTTGAGGTAAAAAGGTTCATAATAGGCAACATCCACAAAATTAGCTTTTTGAAAGGCATCTTCTGCAGGTTTTGCCATAAAATGAGCTGAAGTTGTAATATGATCCAGGAATAGTGCATTTGGATGCTGTATAGTCGATTTGCATTTATCAGCCCCATTGCCAAAAAATAGGATTTTATGATCAGATAAGTACTGTCCAAAAGAGAGATGATCAATAATATCTGCCTGAATAACTCTAACAAGATTCAGATGCTGGTCGTAGATTGCGGCATAAACTTCCATTCTTCTTGCATCAATCATGGGACAATAGTACATGTGATCTTTTCTTTCGAAGCCAAAATCCACTATATTGGTAACAATGTTATGGGCCATCGCCTGTAGTGAAGGAATGGCTATCAAAGGCAATCCTGCAGCATAGCACAATCCCTTGGCAGTGGAAACACCAATTCTTAATCCGGTATAGGAACCGGGTCCTCCAGATACAGCGATCGCATCGAGCTTGTTAAATGGAAGATTTTTTGATTTCATCACTTCATCAATGAAACCAGCTAGCCGTTGAGCATGATTCTT
>CAIRSO010000632.1 GCA_903881215.1 uncultured Bacteroidia bacterium | reverse complement strand
GTTTGCCACCTTCCTGAAATTGTTTCCCATTTTCATTTTTGCACTTCCGGGTGTCATCGCTTTTGCCCTGTACCCCAATGAACTCCAGGGTGATGCCACCAAACAAACGTTTGTCCTACTCCTCAATAAACTTATGCCAACTGGCTTGAGAGGTTTGATGCTTGCCTCGCTGATGGCCGCATTGGTGACTTCCCTGATAGCTGTTTTAAATTCCGTTTCGACCCTGGTTGTTCGTGATTTTATTCTGGAGTTCAAACCAAATATTTCTGAGCGGAAGCAGGTGCGGCTGGGTCGTATTGTAATTGTCCTGGTAACTATTCTCGGATTTGGGGCTGCCTATTTGGTTTATAAAAATGAAGAAGGATTATTTAAATATTTACAAACGATTTCTGCCTATCTGGTGATTCCTGTTTTTCCTGCTATTTTCTTTGGAATCGTAAGTAAAAAGGTCACCATGAAAGGGGCTATAGTATCTGTATTTGTAGGGATAGTGCTTGCAACGATCTTTGTCATTGATCAGTTGATCGGACCTGCCGCTGGAGCGCAATATTTCCCGATTTTGCACCATCCGTTGACCTTGAATTTTGGTTTCCGCGGTTTATGGGCAGAGATTTTCATCACGGGGGTTCTCTTTGCAGTTTCAGCCTTTACTGAAAAAACTACACCCGAAAAACTAGAGAAGACTACCATTAACTATTCGAATGGCATTGCCCGGTTTGAAGGCATTACTGACTGGAGGTTACATTGGAGTATTCTGGCGTTGATAACGCTGGGATTGTATGTATGGTTGAGCTAGATTTTGGCTATTGGCAGTTTTCCGTAAAATTAATATTGATCCCTACGAGCTTATTTTCAATCTCATTTTTACCCATATTTTAGCACGTCGAATTTTTTCCTTAGAAACGCGATGTTATAAAATATAATCTACAACTTAATTAGGATAGGCACAAAATAGTTTCTATTTTTGGAGACAATATTCGAATTGATTTATTTGTAACCATATGGAAAAGCCAATAGAAGTGATATTTCTATCTCAGGCTGAAGACTTTGTTGAGGAATTAGAAGTTAGAGCTCGGAGGAAGCTTTTCTCGATCATTAGAAAAACTAAAGAAAGAATTATCGGTCAATGGTTTACCAAACTTAAAGCTAGCGAAGGAATTTATGAATTTCGTTTTGACGAAAGTGATAAGTTTTACAGGCTATTCACATTTTGGGACACGGAAGGAGAAACTGAAACTTTGGTCATTGGAACGCATGGAATTGCTAAAAAGACAAACCAGACACCAAAGGAAGAAATTAGAAAGGCTGAAAGAATTAAGCGAGCGTATTTTGAAGACAAACACAGAACACAAAAAAAGAATTAAAGATGGGAAAAATGAAATATGTAACATTAGAAGAACTTGAGGATAAATTCATCGGGGAACTTGGAACTCCTGAAAGAGAAGAGTATGAATTTACATTGAGTATGGAGATACTTGGGGAAAAAATCAAGCAAATCCGTAAAGAAAACAATATGACCCAAGAGGAATTGGGAAAACTTATTGGTGTGCAAAAAGCACAAATTTCAAAGTTGGAAAAAGGAGCCAGTAGT
>CAIRSO010000631.1 GCA_903881215.1 uncultured Bacteroidia bacterium | reverse complement strand
CTTGATTCCTGCTGTCTTTATATATGCATCTGCAGGATTTGGTTCCGAAGACTTGGTTTCGCTCCCTGAGATTATCAAAGGCATTGCAAAAATTTACATCACATTTGCGGTAGTTCTAAGTCTTGTGCGCTTTTTAGATGCTTCTCAGGATATTTATAACACCTATCCTTTTGCATTAGAACGTCCGATCAAAGGTTATCTTCAGCTTGTCAAAATCCTCATTTATTCGGTTGCAGCAATCATTCTGGTTTCCATTCTCGTAAATCAGGATCCTGGCAGGTTATTTGCAGGTCTGGGTGCCATGGCCGCCGTATTGATGTTTGTTTTTAAGGATCCAATCCTGGGATTTGTCGCGAGTATTCAACTCGCTGCCAACAAGATGGTAAAACCCGGGGATTGGATAACAGTACCCAAATTTAGCGTGGATGGAACTGTCGTAGACATCTCTCTTACTACCGTGAAAGTTCAGAATTGGGATAAAACAATTACTTCTATTCCAACCTATTCATTGGTCTCCGAATCTGTAACCAATTGGATCGGCATGCAGGAATCAGGTGGTAGACGTATCCAGCGTTCCGTTTTTATTGACATGGCACGAATTAAATTTTGTGACCAGAAATTTGTTGAGCGAATCGCAAATCTACCGGCAATCAAAAGTTACATGGAACAGAAAAGGTCCCTTGATCCAAGTTTCCCCGACTGGAAGGAACAAATGGGAAATCAACCCACCAATCTCGCTGTTTTTAGAGCCTATGTCGAGGCATTTCTCTGGACAAATCCAAATACACACAACAACATGACACTGATAGTCCGATTTCTGCAATCGACTGAACGTGGTTTGCCTCTTGAATATATTGTCTTCAGCAAAGAACAACAATCTGATCTTTTTGAATCAATTTCAGCAGAAATCGTAGATCATATTTTGGCTGTTATAGCGGAATTTGATCTGAAAGTTTTCCAAAATCCTTCCGGCAGCGATTTCAGATACATTGCACGAAATCAGTAAAATTTCCGGAAAAGATTTGCCAGACGAATGAAAATTTATAATTTTGTTAAAAAGTAGTCAATTTACTAACAAATTGAAACGACCATAAGTAAATTCTTCGTACAAAGGAGAATGATTCTTGTGGGAGTTCCATCTGGCCGTTAAAAAACAAAACAATAAACAGATGAAAGCATCGTGAAGAAAAACAACCTCGAATTAGAAGAAGACTTTAAAGAACAAGCTGTACAGATTGATGATCTTGATCGAAAGATATTAAAACTTATCACAAACAACGCCAGAGTTCCGTTTCTTGAAGTTGCAAGAGAGTGTGGAGTTTCCGGTGCAGCCATCCATCAAAGGGTTCAACGCCTTATCTCCATGGGTGTAGTTACAGGATCAGAGTTTATTGTAAGTCCATCAAGAATGGGATACAACACAACCGCATTTATGGGTATCTATTTGGAAAAGACCAGTTTTGACAAGAAAGTATTGAAACAACTAAAAGACATTCCTGAAGTAGTTGAATGTCACCATACTACCGGTCAATATGCCATTTTCATAAAAATTCAAACAAAGACAAACAAGCATCTGATGAAAATCATTGATACTGATCTTCAGGCAATTGATGGCATAGCTCGGACAGAGACCTTTATTTCTCTTGAGCAGGACTTCAAAAGGCAAATTCCAATTAAATAGAAATATCTTAAAGCGATCCGGAAAAATTCGAGAAACCTGGATGGCTGCCTAAGTACAAAAAGCCCACAAAGATTTGATCTTTGTGGGCTTTTGCATTTTGACAATCAAATATAGTGAAGTGACTTCGTTATGGTCTATCAAAAAGGTAAATCATCGTTTTCTCCTTCTTTTACAGGAAGGAAATCATCTTCGTTGTAAGGCGGTGGTGGTGGTTGATCACCAGTTGCAGAAGATTTCTCAATTCTGTCAATTTTGAAAGCATTGACATTGTGGTACCATTTACCATTGTACTCACG
>CAIRSO010000630.1 GCA_903881215.1 uncultured Bacteroidia bacterium | reverse complement strand
TGCATTCATTTTATCATATCAAGTCAAATATGCGGGGAAGCTATTTAACCGATATTTTATCTAGTTCTCTCTCAATGCGATGAACCAGGTAGAACGGAAGGTTGAGTAGAGTAAACTCCGTTCCGGCGATGGTTTTTGCTTTCTCAACCAAATAAGGACCTTGCCAAACACGTACTGCCAATTGGTGTGGTGCTACATCCATAAACTGATGCAACGACCGAAGTTTACCAATACTTCCGGATTTTACTTCAATAGGGATAAGTTTCCCATTATAAGGAAGAATATAGTCCACCTCTGCACTTGAATCGGTTTTTTCGCGTACCCAAAAATGCAGATCATTGCTCATGGTGAAATTGGTAGCCAATAGTTCTTGTCCGACAATGTGCTCAGCAATCAACCCCCGATGTGTATCGCTAATTTCTTCATTAAAAACAAGCTCACCCATAATTCTATTTGAGTAATTGACTAACCCGGTATCCAGAACATGTAAACGCGGTTTTCGAATCAAACTTGGTTTTAAAGGCAACTCTGTCGATGTGCATGGATAAATCAGTTTTACGAGCATGGTTTTTTCGAGTGATACAAATGCTTCCTTCATCTCCCTTGACCGGTAAGGAGAGCTGCTAAACTTCTCAAAGGTTATTTTCGTTCCTGCTTCACGGAACACATTCGAAATAATGTGTCTGATATAGTGCACCTGGGCAGATGAGTTGGCATATTTTTCGATATCATCAGTATAGGAATAAATAAGACTGCTATATACTGGTTCGAGAGCAGTGATGTCCGCACTTTGGGAATAAAGATTGAGTACCGCAGGCATACCACCGATAGTAGCGTATTTCTTAAACAAAGATATAAACTGCGAATGCAAAAACTCTGGTACTTCAGGTTTTTCAAGCATTTCAAGTAACTGATCGCTATTTGTTGCATAAAGAAACTCCCTGAATGAGCATGGTCGTAATGCCATGTATTCGACCCTTCCTACCGGGAAGGAAATGTTTCTACCCATGATGCTCTCCAGTAATGAGCCTGCCGCAATGATAAAAAGATCGCTTGCTTCCTCGTAAAAATAGCGCAATAATGCTATTGCCTTTGGAGAGTTCTGAATTTCATCAATAAAAATCAGGGTTTTTCCGCCACTTCGCCGCTTTTGAGCAAAAATAAAAAGCGTGGTGAGTAAGTCGGCGAATGGATATTTTTGCTCAAAAATTTCCCGGTGTTCCTCCTTTTCCAGGTTTAGATAAATATACTGGTCAAACTCAGTAGAAAACAAATTAACCGAAGTCGTTTTACCAACCTGCCTTGCTCCTCTTAATATGAGAGGCTTTCGTGATGGTTTTGCAGCCCATTTTTTTAATTCGTTGGTTATATCCCTATTGAACATGCATGAAAGAGTATGAATGATTGGGATAAAGATATTGAAAATGTAATAGATTGAGGGATGATTATAGAATATATTGTAGTAAATTGAGGGATGATTATAGAATATATTGTAGTAAATTGAGGGACGAATACGTATGTGCCTCATTTATTGCCAATTACAATTCTGTATATATACTGCAAAAGCCTGGGTAAAAAATCATTTTCCACTGGTTGATACTCGTTGTCGGAAAACCTGGCGGATTTCCGAGGGCACTGAAAAAGTATCCCTCATTAAAATAGTCCACTGAAAATTAGCTGGCAGTTGAAGACCTATCTTTCATCTGCCAGTTTTTTTCTATCAATGCGAAGTGCAAAGTGCAAATTTTTATATCAAAAGTGCTTTGGGGTGCTTAATACGGGGTGTTTACCAGATGTTTTTGTGGTATTTTAAGTTATTTGGGTTCGGCACCACTATTAGTTTATTAATTTGAGGATTCTTTTCAGGTTTACAGTAAAAATTGCCATTGCACCCTGCATTTGCATACTGGCTTTTCCGTACGAACTGGCTCTTCCGTATCCATGTACATTTTTCAATTCGTTATTTTTTGCTTCAATCTTATACCTGTGTTTTGCTTTTTCTTTGAAGTAATCAGTCTGTTGGAACTTCATTTGTTCCTTATGTTCATCAGATTTAATAGCAACAGAATAGGATTTTGTTCTTGCCCCAGGTTTATAACATCCGTTTTTTAATGCACATGTTTTACATTTTTCAACATCGAAGAAATAGGTATCTGTTCGATTTTTACCGTTTACTTTCTTTAGCTGAAGCATTTTCCTGATAGCCATGTGCCCAGCGGGGCATACAAACATTGCTGCATCCTTGTTGTAATCAAAGGTATTTTCTTGTTGACGGAAACCTTGCTCAATGGAGGGGATTAACTTTGAAACAATTTTTATCTCCTGCCCACCGGCCAACTTAAGGTTCTCCTTTCCTGAGTAGGCTGCGTCACCAATAATTGTATCTACCTCAATTCCATTCTCTTGGCTTACCTTAAGCAATGC
>CAIRSO010000629.1 GCA_903881215.1 uncultured Bacteroidia bacterium | reverse complement strand
GATGTCTAAATATAACATGTGGGAAACTTTGGTGTGTCTAAAGTTTCCCTCATAGCTTAATCTCAGATAATCAATTCCTATAACATGAATTTATCATATTTATTTAACAAACATCTCTTTGAAAGCGCATCTGTGGTAAGCAAAAGGAGCAGCAACTTGTCTCGTCCTGAAATAGGTTTACAGATTATTCACAAATATAATTAAATGAGATCATACATTCACTTTAGTTTTATGTGTAGACTTAGAATTATATTTCTTTATTGGTAATAGATTTTGCAAGTGCATTTTAACAGGTGTCAACATGTAGCATGAAAGGTGTGGCCGTACGAAGTTATAGATATTTATTGTCTGGTCTATTATTGTTTTCAATTCAATAAATGAACAATGCTTTTCCTCCAGTCCAAATTCCTGTTTGAGGATGCCGTTAACCCGCTCGGCTATTGCATTTGCGTAGGGATCGTAATTTTCGGTCATACTAGTTTTTACACCCATTTTTCTCAGGATCTCTTGGTATTCCTTGCAGCAATACTGTGAGCCCCTGTCTGAGTGGTGGATCAGTTTTGACCTGTACTTTCTGTTCTGCAGTGCCATTTTGAGAGAGTTGATAACAAGTTCAACATTCATGTTTACATCAAGGCTGTAGCCCATTATTCTCTTTGAATATGCATCTGTTATCAATGACAGGTAATAGTGTCTGTCATGGCCATAGATGTAAGTAATGTCACTTACCCATACCTGTTCTGGTCGGACAATTTCTAAACCTAACACTAGGTCCTTATGCTTCTTGAAATGGTGATTGGAGTTTGTTGTTTTTCTGTATTGTCTTAATGGTGGAACGAGTAATCCATTGGATTTTAATATAGTATTAAGTTTATCCCTACCCACTTTTATCTCCTTCAACTGAGGTGATAATATGTTGTACAATTTAAGCGATCCTATGCGTGGCATTATTTCGCGCTGGCCTTTTACCAACGCTATGGCAGTGCATGCCTTTTTTTGCTTTGTTGGCAATGTCCACTTTTGCTTGTAATAAGACTGTCTGCTTTTCCCGAGTAATTGACATCCAAAACCTATACTTTCTCCTCCAATGGAGATGTATCTGTCAACTGCCCGGGCATAACTTTTTTTGATAAATCAATGTCGTAGTCTTCCTTTACTACTTCAACGTTGGCATCGAACATGATACCTTTCTGTTTGTTCAGATGGTTCTCTTTTCTAAGACGCTCAATTTCTGTGTCTTTTGCCTTGATCTGTTCTTTCAGCCGCTTGACTTGTGTGGGTTCTTTTAATGTACTCATTTGATGAACAACTATATAATCCGGATCAAAAATACCATATTTTCTGATCCATTGGATTAACACCGCCTCGTTTTTAACATGAAATTTTTCTTTTGCTTCTTTCAGGCTTAGTTGACCTTTTTCCAGGTATGACACTGCCATTCGCTGGTAACGCTCGTTTAGTGACTGACTGCTGGCAATCACTGTTTTTTTTGTTTTTTTTGTCATAGATTTTCACTGTTTTTGTGTAAACCTATTTCAGGACGGGACAGGAGTAAAAAAACCTCTAAGATGTTTATTTTACATACTTAGAGGAAAATTTGGAGGTACCCAGCAGATTCGAACTGCTGTTCACGGTTTTGCAGACCGGTGCCTAACCACTCGGCCAGGGT
>CAIRSO010000628.1 GCA_903881215.1 uncultured Bacteroidia bacterium | reverse complement strand
TTTATGGTCGTACCAGAAAGCAGTAAAGAGGGAGTTAACGCCAAAATCAAGGATGGTTGAGCTTCTACCATCAGAAAGTCGTTTATTGGCCAGCACGGTTCCAAGCAAATAGCCGGCATCGTCAATGAGAGCCCTGCCGGTTTCCAAAATTAACATGGGAAGATCCTCCTGGCTGAAGCCAAATCCCAGAATCACACTGGTAATCGCATCAGCGAAAAGGTCCATGGTTGGTACTGTGTCGATGCCCGGCAGATAAGAGCCTTTCAATGTATTTGTTGAGGGAAATCCTCCTCCCAGATCCAGATATTGAATTGTTTTGCCATACTTGACTTTGATGGTACTAGCCAATTCACATAATTTTGTAGCAGCAATGGCATAAGCATTGGTATCCAACATAAAGGTACCAATGTGGCAGTGCAAACCTACCAGGTTGAGACAGTCACTGGCCACTATTCTGCTAATGGCATTTAGGGCCTGACCATTTTCAAAATTGAATCCAAAACGATCCCATTTGGGATAAATTCCTGTGTCCATGTTGACACGGATGGCCACCCTTGGATTGAGTTGAAGATCTTCACTCAGCTTTATCAATGAATAAAGTTCATCAAAGTGATCAATATGGATGAGGGAATTGTTGCGCGCAGCAGTAATTAGTTGCTCATCAGTTTTGTCGGGACCATTAAAAATAATCTTGTTTCCCGGGACTCCATTTCCTAATGCTTTTTCATATTCAAATCCTGATACTACCTCAGCCCATGATCCTTCCTGGTGAAATATTTTGCACACCGAATTCAGGTAATTTGTTTTGTATGACCATGCAAACTGTACCTTCGGATACCTGGTGTTAAAAACCCTTGTGGCATGCTGGAAATTTCGTCTGATCTGCTTTTCTGAGAGAATGAAAAGTGGAGAACCATAATTCCTGATAAGTTCCTTCACACTTACTCCTTCAATGTTGGTCACCACTTCATTCTTCGCCTGAGTCCCGAATTTGTTGATAAATCCGGCGTTCAGCTTTTTGATAATGGGACGCTCGTATCTTAATTTTTCCATATGATGATAATATATTCCGATTTTGTCGGCTCTTCATTTTTTTATTTTGATCCGGACGGCCACCCAGTACCGACCCATCACTTTATCCTTTTTACTTTATCCTTTATCCTTTATCCTTTATCCTTTATCCTTTATCCTTTATCCTTTACAACTCTCCTTCCCCTGATATTTTCTGAAATTCACTCACATCCGTGATTAAATCCCATGAATATCGGATGAACATCTTACCTACCTCATACTCCTTGAAGGGGACTACTGTTTCACCAATCGCCATCTTAACAAGTGCTGCCGGCTGATTTTGTCCGGCTGCCGCAGTGAGATAGATCCAGGCCGGGAAACGTGGGTTTACCTCCATGATGTAGGCAGTGCCATCGTTCGACTGCATGATTTCCAGTTCACATCCACCTCTCCATTTAGTAGCTTTGATAAATTTGTGGGCCAATTCAATGTAGGATGTGTCCTCAATGGTTATTCCAGCCCATGCTTTGCCTTTGTCGGTAATGAAAAGTTTACGCATTGGAATAACACTGATCGTATTTCCTTTCCCGTCGCCCAAAACGGCAATATTGATTTCTGTTCCATTAATGAACTTTTGGGCGATGATTGGTAATCCCCATTTGGATTGAAGTTTATAAAATGCCTTTTGTGCCTCCTCTTTGGTATTAACGATGGTGGCATCATAGTACTTTCCTTTGATTACAAGCGGGAATTCCAACTCATCAGCGGCTTTTGAAAGCTCCGAAATTTGGTTGATGAGCCTGTCCTCAGGGACCATCATATGGTGCTTTTTACCAAATTTGTAGAGAACGGTCTTATGCCTGGTTTCAAACTCCTCCAGATCCGGCAGAAACGTGCGTATTCCCATCTTGCCCAGTTCTGCCTTTATCTTAATGAAACCAAACAGTTCTGCGTCAAAGTTCGGAATGACCAAATCAATGTTTTCGATTTGATGGATATGGCCAAGTCGATGAAGTAAGTTTTCTGAACCGGATGAGGGGTAAGGAATCTGGTAAGTTTTATCAACCAGTTCGTGCATGTAAATACCCGGCTCAAGCGATTCATAGCTGAGTCCGATGATACGTACGTCAAAGTCTTTGCATTCTCTGATTGAGCGAATGACTGCAACACCCGGTCCCGGACTGTCTATGGCATTTAGTCCGGTTACAGCGATGACGAGTTCCCTGCCAGTATTAAATTTTATATTTTTCGCTTCCATTTTCGTTGTCAACCTTAAAGCAGGTTATTTCAATGTCGAAATATTATTCATCCAATAAATTATACTCACGAAGTTGAACCAGAAAATCTTCGAGATCTTTTTCGAATTGGTTATTCTCTACCTCATATTTTTCACAAATCAAGTTGAGAATTTCCTGGCGGGATTTATCCTCTTTAAATGCGGCAAAAATATCAAGGCAGATAGGATTTGAGTTGAATGAGTCGCCGGATCCGGGATTGAAGATAAATCCAGTATCACTTGTGGCTATATTTTTTTTAAATCGCATGATGGATTAGAGTGATGATAAAGAGTATATATCAATAATACAGCGAATTACACATAAAATGTCTTATCCAGAAATTTCTGGAAATTGTCTTTGTATTGTTCTCCGATGGGGATATAAATTTTTTCATCAAAAATGATCCTGTTTCGTTCAATCACTTTAACCTGATTGAGGTTAACAATAAATGAGCGGTGAACACGCATGAAATGACTTTCAGGAAGC
>CAIRSO010000627.1 GCA_903881215.1 uncultured Bacteroidia bacterium | reverse complement strand
TGGCCCAAATTTCGCCTTTTATGTATTCCAGCTCATTTAAACCTTTTACAACATTATATTCATTACACACCTGAATTTTTTTCTCTTCTTTAAATGTATCTGGATTGATAAAATAAATATTCTCGGTACCATCACTCATGATTAAATAGTGACCATCATTTGTTAATCCCCAACCTTCACTTGATTTATAACTCCAAGTATTCAGTAGTTTAAAGCTATTAATATCATAAACAAAACCGATCTTATTTTTGTAGGTTAATTGATAAATTTTATCATTGAGTATGGTAATACCCTCCCCAAAATATTGATTATCAAGTTTAAATTCTTCTTTTGATTTACCAGTTTCCAGGTTGTACCGATAAATTGAGGAAGTACCTTCTTGTCCGGTACCTTCGTAAAGCAGGTTGTTATGAAATTCCAATCCTTGGGTGAAATGGGTACCATTATGAGAAAATTCGGATACAATTTGATAGGAATATTTTACCGGACTGGTATCAGAAGTAACCAAAAGTTCTTCATAATTATCACCGGAGACCCCATCTGTTTTGGTTGCAGATACTTTAACAATATGTTTACCAACTCCAAAATCACTGGTTTTATAGATAAATGTATTTGTTAAATTATTGAATGTTTGCAACATTTTTCCATCCACAGAAATTTCTATTTTCTCCAGAGAGCCGTCTTTTAATTTCGTTTCAAGGTTAATTGAAAACTCCTCACCCAATTTAAAGCTCTTTTTTTTAGGCTCAATTTTGATCGCGGTAACCGGACGTCTTGAGCGGCTGTTTGACTGGGCGCAATTCATACATATGATCAAAACAGAGAATAATGCAAAGAATGACATTGTTAACCGGTTCATGTATAGATTTTGTTTTTTATTGGCCATATGGAATACCCGTCGGCCAGCTGGCGGATTCGGTCGGTGGGTATTTGGGTATTTCATGACGATATAGTTATTGAAAGTGAAATATTCATCAAAAATAGAATCTTATTTTGTACTGTTTGCAATGATGGTACAGGATGTCATAAAATTTATAATCAGCAAATTCATTTTATATGTTGTGATGATCTTTTTCTATTCTTAAATTATCTTTGTCTTTTAAATAGTTTAATAGTTTATACTTGAGTGCACTTAAAAAATTAGCAGGAGATACCATGATTTATGGTGTGCCAAGTATTGTTGGCAGGTTTTTGAATTTATTATTGTTAACGCCTGTTTACACCTATAATTTCCCTGAAAGTGAATATGGAATATTGAGCAATCTCCTTGCCTATGTTGCTTTTTTTCAGGTTCTTTTAACCTATGGAATGGAAACGTCCTATTTCCGGTTCGCCAGTAAAAGCGATAAACCCGATGAGATATTTGGTACTGCAATGGCAGCCTTATCGTCAACCTCATTGCTGTTTGTGTTAATTTTAACAGTTTTCTCAAGGGAAATTGCAGGATGGGCGGGTTATCCTGATCAACATATTTTCATTATTTGGATGGGAATTACTGTTGCCCTGGATGCTGTTACCGCTATTCCTTTTGCAAGGTTGCGATTACAACAAAGACCAATTAAATTTGCGTTTTTTAAGGTTGTTAACATTGGTATTAACCTCGTATTAAATCTTTTCTGGATTTTGCTTTGTCCGAGAATTCTTGCCGTTAACCCGGATTCTTTTGTTCAATACCTTTACAATCCGCACATTGGTATAGGATATGCCTTTTTAGCCTATTTGATTGCTTCGGTTGTTACGTTGTTACTATTTTTTCCTGATTTGGGGATTAAAACGATGGTTTTTAGCAGGACTGTTCTAAAATCCATGTTAAATTATGGATGGCCGATCCTGGTCGTTGGCATAGCGGGTATGGTTACCTTAAACATCGATAAAATTCTTATTCCGCAATTGATTGAAAGTGGTAAAGACCCAATGTACGAACTGGGTGTTTATGCTGCTTGCGGAAAGCTGGCAATATTAATGACCCTATTTATACAAGCTTTCAGGTTTTCATTCGAACCTTTTTTGTTTTCGCACTACAAGAATGAAGCTTCCAAGAAAGTTTACAGTGTCATTATGAACTATTTTGTCATTTTCGGTCTGCTAATTTTTATTGGAGTTATCTTCTACATGGATATTCTAAAGTACTTTATTGCGCCTTCAAATGCCGGATATTACGAAGCATTAAAAATTGTTCCATGGATGCTCATGGGCAATTTATTCATGGGAATGTTTTATACACAATCTTTGTGGTATAAATTGACTGATCAAACCCGTTTTGGGGCTATTTTCTCCATCATTGGCGGAATTATAACGCTTATAATCAATATTCTTTTCATTCCGAAGATTGGATACATGGCCTCTGCTATTGGTTTCTTCACTTCCTCTTTGATCATTACCCTTATTTCGTATTACTACGGGCAAAAACATTTCCCGGTCCAATATGATCTAAAGAAAATTGGATCTTATTTCATTGTCGCAATAGCTTTATATGTTCTTGCTGTGATGATTATTTTTAACAATTTCATAGTCAACTACGGATACAGGACCCTTCTATTGTCAATTTTCCTTCTCTTCATCTGGTACAACGAAAAAACAGATTTAAAGAGATTGCTACCAAAGCAGTTACATCTTGATTGATCAGGTTAATATGTTTCTTATCTTAGCCGATTGGAATTGAAAGTATAGCTGAGTACATCAAAAACAGGTATTTAGCGTACTTAGGGAATTGATATGGTCTGTATTTCAGACAATTAAATTTAGGTTTTAATAAGATTCGTTCGGAATGAAATACCAATGATTTGCATATCAGCAATCGAGACTATTATCACCTCAGGGGTATTCCATCTGGCAAACAAAAAACAAGATTACAAACAGATGAAAGTAAAAATTGTCAATAAGTCACAAAATAGCAATCCATTTTATAGTACAGTTCAATCGGCGGGGATGGATTTACGCGCAGATTTATCTGAACCTTTGTGTATTAAGTCATTGGAAAGAAAGTTGGTTCCCACCGGATTATTCATCCAATTACCTGATGGTTATGAGGCACAAATTCGTCCCCGGAGCGGCCTGGCCATTAACAAGGGAATTACTGTGCTTAATTCTCCCGGAACAATTGATGCTGATTACAGGGGTGAAATCAAGATCATTCTTGTCAATTTATCTCAGGAAGATTTCATTGTTAACAATGGAGACAGGATTGCACAAATGATTATTTCATCTTATAAGCAGGTATCATGGGAAGAAGTAGCTCAATTGGAAGATACCGAAAGAGGTGAAGGTGGATTTGGACATACGGGAAAGCATTAGAATATGCTTAAAACTAAAGAAATGATCAATAATAGACATATAATTTGGGTGATCCTGCCCCTCCTTTTTCTGTTAATATCTTGTAAGGTCACTCAGCAACCTGTAAAAACAGTTGTTCCGGAAGCTGAGAGCAAGGCGCTTTCCTTGTTGACAGAGGATCAAAGGCAGCAGTTTCAGTATCTTTTCGTCGAAGGAATCAAACAGCGCACCATTGGAAATTCAGAAGAAGCTATAAAGATTTTTTCCAGATGCCTTGAAATGGATCCCTACTCTTCTTCTTCTCTTTACGAAATTGCCAATATTCATCTGGTGAGAGGTGATTTTCAGAGTGCTATGATGATGCTGGAAAAAGCTGTTTCCCTGAATCCCAACAATCAGTATTATCTAATTTTGTTGGCAAAGATATATCAGCAGAATAAATTGTATGAAAAGGCAGCTGATTCATTTAACCTGTTGGCTGAATTAGAACCGGATAACACTGAGTATCCAATTTTTCGCGCAGAGATGCTTAATGTGGCAGGCAAGCCGGAGGAGGCCCTTGCGTGTTACAATGAGTTAGAGAAAAAGTGGGGAGTTACAGAACAGGTTACTTTGGGTAAGCAGGGAATATACATCAAGCAAGGGAATAAACAGGAGGCTTATCATGAAGTTGAAAATCTGGTTGTCAAATTTCCCGGCGAGTCAAAATATTATGGTCTGCTGGCAGATATGTATTTGGCAGATAGTTTGATGGATAAGTCGCTCGAGAATTACAACAAAGTACTGCAGTACAAACCAAACGATGGTTTTGTTCATTTTTCACTCTCCAATTATTACCGTGTGGCAGGTGATTATGACAAATCTTATGACCATTTAAAGATTGGTTTTGAGAGTTCCGATCTGGAATTGGAGGCCAAAATTCAAATGTACGTGTTGCTGGCTCAGTCCGAAGAACATCCGTTGAAGGAGGATCAGCAGCTTGAACTTATAAATGTTTTGATTGATAAGCATGTAGACGATGAGCGCCCGCGGGCATTACTGGCAGAATTCTATCTTTCGAAAAAGAAAATCAAAGAGGCGCGCGAACAGTTTAGACTAGTCGTTGAGATTAACAAAGGCAACTATGCCTATTGGGAACGGCTGCTTTTTATTGACAATGACTTATCTGATTGGAAATCATTAAGCCAAGACAGTAAAGCGGCGATAAAATATTTTCCTGAACAACCTATTTTGTATATTTTGGATGCAGTTTCAATGTTGCAACTGGGAAATTATCAGGATATATTTGCCGTTCTTGATTCGGCAGAGGCGAATGCAACAGATAACAATCAGGTGCTTTCTCAGGTTTATACCTATCGCGCCGAAGCCTTTTACAAACTAAAAAAATACGAAGAGGCCTATAGCTGGTTTGAGAAAGTTGTGAAGATTGATCCACAGAATTACCTCGCGATGAACAACTATGCCTATTACTTATCGCTTCGGTCGATAAATTTGGATGTTGCTGAGAAGTTAAGTAGTTCTGTTGTTCAGAACAATCCAAATAACTCTACTTATCTTGATACGTATGCCTGGGTCCTTTTCAAAAAGAAAGATTTTAAATTAGCGAAATTTTATATGGAATCGGCATTGTCCAACAGTAAAGAAGATAGTCCGGTACTCATTGAACATTATGGGGATATATTATTTTTCCTGAACGAAAAGGAAAATGCGCTTCTCCAATGGAAGAAATCATTGAAGATGGGCAATCCATCAAAAGTCCTTCCTGAAAAGATCAAAACTGTTACCTTTTTTGAATCGGTTGAAGATTAAGAAATGAAGATAAAAATTATCCTGCTAAGCTATTTGTGTTTGTCCCTTTTCTTTATGTCGGGGTGTAAGCAAAAGGAGAAGATTGTCATTGAGAAAAAGGTTAAACTGGTCAGTGTACGACGTGCAGTCAGAATGGTTTATGAGAATGAGTTAAAATTCAACACCTTATCAGTAAAGAAAGTCAATTTGACAGTTAGCAACAATGGGAAAGTACAAAGCCTTAGAGGATACTATAAAATTAAGAGAGACAGTGTCATTCAGGTTTCTGCTCAGTCATTAATTATCCCGGTAGGTAAGCTGGAACTTGGTGTTGATTCCTTCAGGGCTGTGTATCATATAGGTAAACAAGTGATGTCTGGTTCGATTCAAAAAATTGCTGACCTAATTGGTTATGATATTGATTACCAAACAATGCAGTCAATATTGAGCAATCGTTTGCAATCAATAAAGCAGGATCAAAAGGAAAATCTGTTCAAGGATTATGTTCTGGTTATTGAAGACAACATGTATAAAATCTCTTCTATCAGGGATCGTAGGTTTAAAAGATTTACCGCCAATGAAGACAAGCTGGAGCGTTTCAAGCAGCGGAAAGATGAGCCCCATCTTGTCAAGCTGGATATTTACGTGGATCCGGATATTTTTGTTGTAAGGAAACAAGTATACTTTGATTTTGACACTGAAAGAGTTGTTACCATTGAGTTTTCTGAGTTTAAGGCCATCAGCGGGAAATGGTTTCCAGAGAATATACATGTTTTTGTTTCGGGGAAAGAGAAAATTGATATTCTCGTAGAATTGTCAAAAGTTTCTATTGACGATGAAAATGATTTTACTTTCACTGTACCTTCGAAATACAAAGTAGAGGATTTTAAGAAAAATTGAAAATTGAGTTGGGTGTACTAAGATGATGGAAGGATTAAAAAAAATATTGTGCGGTTTATATTTTGTGGTGTTGATTTTGACTTCCTACGGACAATCAGTCAATGATTTAAAGAAGGAGAGGGAAAAAACAAGACAGGAGATCGATTATATCAACAATTTGTTGAAAGAGACTGATCAGAATACAAAAACTTCCATCAGCCGCCTCACCATGCTTGAGAAGAAAATCAGGCTACAAGAAAGCTTAATAACGAACATTAATTCTGAATTGGGCTACCTTGATTCAACTATTGTCAGGAGTTATAGAAATTTGGATTCTTTGAATGCGGATCTGATTCTGATTAAAAACCGTTATGCAATGATGATTCGTTATGCCAAAAGAAATCAGGATATGAACAATCAGTTTTTATTCCTGTTGTCGGCAGCAGATTTTAATCAGGCATACAAGCGTTTCAGCTATTTAAAACAATATGCTGATTACCGTAGGACGCAGGCTCAGGAGATTACCGCATTGCAGGAAAGATTGAGTAAATTGGTAGAAGATCTTAACAAAAGGAAAGAGGACAAACAGCAACTTCTTTCGTCGAAAATCAATCAGTCAGATAAATACGAAAAGCAGAAATCCGATCAAAAGGAGTATGTCAATCTTCTTCAGAAAAAGGAAAAGGATTTGAAGAAGAAGCTTGAAAATCAGCAAAAAATTGCTGCAAGGCTTGAGCAGGAGATTGAAAAAAGTATAGCTGAAGAAGCCAGGAAAACTGCAGCCAAAGCTCCTTCAAAGACCTCAAAAGCTGCTGGTACGGTTAAGCTTTCTCCGGAAAAGAAAAATCTCTCTGATGATTTTTCCATGAACAAGGGAAAATTGCCTTGGCCGCTGCAAAGAGGTTTGATAACCGACCATTTTGGCGAACATCCTGATCCGGTTTTAAAACATGTGATCCGGCGAAATTCCGGAATTGATATTACAACTCAGTCGGGTACCAGGGCCCGAGCGGTTTTCAAAGGAGAGGTAACCAAGGTATTGACGATTGGTGGAAATATGGCTATCATAATAAGGCATGGCAGTTACCTTACTGTCTATTCGAATCTGGCTTCTGTATCTGTTCAGGCAGGGCAGACTGTCGAAACCAAACAAGATATTGGTTCCATTTTTACTGACAAGGAAGAGGACAACAAAACAGTTTTGAAGTTCCAGCTTTGGTACGAAAACAATAAGCAGGATCCTGAGAAGTGGATTAGTATGTAAGGATTAGTATTTAGCCAGGTTGGCAACTTTTGTCAGGGCCGGAAGGTTGATAATCCTTATTTTCCGCCCTTGAAGATCAATCAGTTTATCCTGCTTAAATTCAGATAACAGTCTGATAATGGATTCAGTTGCTGTACCAACCATGTTGGCAAGTTCCTCTCTGGTCAGTGAAATCTGCAATGTATTATCGGCATCGAGGCTAAATTCCTGTTTGAGCAGCAAAAGCACTTCGGCAAGACGCTCCCTGACTGTTTTTTGTGCGATATCTGTGATGTAATCGTTGGCTTCTTTCAATTCAGCACAAACAATTTTCAGCATAGCCAAAGAAAATTTCCAATTTCTTTCAATCAGATTAAGAAGCGTTTTGTAAGGAATATGGCACAAAGTTGCTTCTTCGATGGTTTTGGCAGAAGTGCAGGCAGATTCCTGACTCAATAAGGAGCGATAGGCGATGATATCCCCTTTTTTTGCAAATCGAATGATTTGCTCTTTCCCATCGTTCCCGGTTTTATAAATCTTTACAATTCCACGAGTGATGCAATAAAAACCAGTCAGCC
>CAIRSO010000626.1 GCA_903881215.1 uncultured Bacteroidia bacterium | reverse complement strand
TCTGAGTAAAATTAGCTGACCATGAGACATATTTTTTTACTTCTATTATCCGGATTTCTTTACATTGCCGGTTACTCACAGCCTATAGACCCATCTAGCTATCCTTCACCGGTTAAGGTAGCCTGCATCGGGAACAGCATCACCTTTGGATCGGGTATTCCGGACCGGCCGCGTGATTCCTATCCCGCTCAGATTCACCCCAATGCGGAGGGTGCCGGATTGATGGCGCAACGCATTGCCAAACAGCTGACAGGTAAAGATATCACGGTAGTTGGCGCTCAATACCCGGGAAAGAAGTCGGAATGGCATGGTTTTACGCGTTATGATTTTCAATTGGACCGCCGCGATTGCCGGATGATCGTGCCCGACAAGGCTGCTCCAGGTAAACCATGGGTCTGGCGTGCCCGGTTTCCCGACTGGCATTATGAAATGGACAGTATCCTGGTAAGGAAAGGGTTTCATGTGGTTTATATCAATACTGATTATCTATTTGGGTCGCCAAATTGTGTGGAGGTCTGGAATGGTTTTTACAATTACCTTACTTCGATGTATGGTCTGAACAAGAAAGTGGCTCTGGAAGGTGTTAGCCGGGGCGGATTGTACATCTATAATTATGCCAAAAAATATCCGGAACATGTAAGCTGTATTTATGCGGAAGCACCAGTTTGTGATTTCAAAAGCTGGCCGGGCGGAAAGGGGAGTGGCAAAGGAGATGCAGAATCCTGGAAGCAACTGATGACAGCCTATGGTTTCAAAAATGAAGCTGAAGCTCTTGATTACAGAGATAATCCGATTGACAATCTAGGAAAATTAGCTGCAGCCAAAGTGCCGGTTTTTCATTCCATCGGACTTAATGACAGCATTGTTCCCAATGAAGAGAACAGCTATATTCTTATTAACCGCTACATTCGTTTGGGTGGTCCGGCAACAGTGTATGCGAATACAGCGGGTAAGCAGTCCTTGCAGGGACACCATTTCCCCATTGACAATCTCCAGACGGGTGTAGATTTTATTCTGAAAAGTTATCCACAGGTTCCGGCACCACTGGAAAGTAAGAACTACCACTCTTACCGGAACAAGCTCCACAATGCACAGATCGTTTTTGAGCGGGAGAAAAAAGGTCGTGTGGCTTTTTTAGGCGGTTCGATTACGCAGGGTGGTGGCTGGCGTGACAGTATTTGCGCTTATCTGCAAAAGCGTTTCCCTGAGACCAAATTTGAATTCATTCCTGCCGGAATATCATCGATGGGTACCACCCCCGGAGCTTTCCGTTTTGAGAGGGATGTGCTGGCAAAGGGGAAAGTTGATCTTTTGTTTGAAGAAGCAGCTGTCAATGACCGGACCAATGGCTATTCTACCGAGACTCAAATATTGGGCATGGAAGGAATTGTACGTCATGCCCGTGAATCGAATCCGGCCATGGATGTAGTGCTAATGCATTTTGTCGATCCGGATAAGATGACTGAGTACCGCAAAGGCATTGTGCCGACAGAGATCCAGAACCACGAAAAAGTGGCAGTGCACTATGCCATCCCATCCATCAATCTTGCCAAAGAGGTAACTGAACGAATTGACAACGGAGAATTTAGCTGGGACAAGGATTTCAAGAACCTTCACCCATCGCCATTTGGCCAACATATTTATTTCCAGTCGATGAAAGCTTTCATGGACAATTGCTGGAGTGGCTTTGTGGCTGAGGATGATAAAATCTCTGCCTACCCGCTTCCTGGTAAGCTGGCAGAGGGAAGTTACAATAACGGGAAGTTAATTAAAGCCGTTGATGTCAAACCGGCCAAAGGCTGGAGGGCTGAACAAAACTGGCAGCCGGCCGATAAAACCGGTACCCGTCCTGATTTTACCAATGTTCCGATGTTGGTAGCAGAGGCTCCTTCTGGAATCCTGAAGTACGATTTTGCAGGAAATGCCATTGGTATAGCCGTTGCTGCAGGGCAGGATGCAGGTATACTCGAATACCGCATCGACAAAGGCCCCTGGCAAAAGCTAGATCTTTTCACCGCCTGGAGTGCCCAGTTGCATTTGCCATGGTTTTACACATTGGGATACAATTTAACTCCTGGGAACCATCAGCTTAAAATCAGACTTGTGGCAGAAAAGAACCCTCAAAGCAAAGGGACGGCTTGCAGGATCAGGTATTTCTATGTGAATATATAAAAGAAGGTGATGCAGATGATTTTCAGCTGTTACTTTCCGCCGTTGATCATTCCGGAAACAATCCCTTTAGCCTTGCCAATATCTGCTAATATTACACCCACCAGATGGAATACTACAAATGCATAAATCAGGTATTGTATAAAACCATGTACTTCTTTGATGGAGTGCCTCACTGGTCCGGTGATTCCTAAATCGGCACCAAAAGCAACGAGCAAACCGGTGACCACCATGGACATGAGAAGTAGATAAAAAAAAGAATAACTGGCTTTTACGATCAGATAGTGCTTTAGTTCTTTTTTGTCAGAACCCGGCTTTTTGAGCAAGGCAACTGCACTTTTAAATCGATACTTAATTTTCTCCTCTTTCGACTGGGTCAGCTCTATAATTATTCTGGAGAGGAACAGAAAGGAGAGAAAGTACCCAAATATTTTGTGAATGTCCCACATTTTTTCACCATAGAGATGGGATACAGCCTGAGCTTGGTTGTTGTCTACAGATATGCCTTTTGACTGTAATACTTTCTGAACCACCGGAATGTTATCCCGCTGATTTAGCACGGTAGATTCGAGTAAAACTGTGGTGATTAAAGCGATCACAAACAAAAAAGTAAGCCAATGCCAAATACGGATTGCTACAGAGTTTTTTTGAATGAAAATGGAAGTTTCGCTGTTAGTCATGGTAGTGCAGTGCTGGTTATTAATTCTTTAAAAATAGTGAATTAATGGTCATATACCCCATGTTTTTTGCAAAGGTCGATAAACAACCGCACCCGCTCAGGTGATACATCATTCTGAATGATATGAGCCGGAGCAATCATATATCCTCCATTTTTACCAAGAATGCTGATCTTTTCGGCAATATCCCGCTCTAGGTCATTGTCTGTTCCGTTGGGTAGGAGATCCTGCTGGTCGATGGCACCCCAAAAACTGAATTTATCACCAAAATTTTCCTTCATGTCTGCCGGTAAATGTCCGGGAACTCCTGGTTGAACCGGATTAAAAACTTCAAATCCGATTTCCCTGATGTCGTCCAGCAGATCTGCCACTGCTCCATCGCAATGAAGTATTGGGATAATATCTGGTTTGGCTTCCTTGAATCGGTCGATCATCCTTTTGTAATGTGGTTTCAACTGTTCCCTGAAAGTTTCAGGAGGGATAATGAGGCTCATTTGAGTGCCAAAATCATCGCCAAACCAGATTGCATCGACTCCTTTTTCTATGAGGCGCAAGCCAATTTGTGTCTGGTATTCGGCACATGCCTGAAATAATGGGACCACATATTCTGTTTCCATCATCATGTCGACCAGCAATTTCTCCATTCCAACCAACTGGTGGGCAAGAGAGAAAACTGTCACCTCAATATCTCCAAAAATAAGGTAATCGTCTTTGTATTGACGGATTAATCTTTCGGCATCCCGGAATCTGCCGGGCGCGGCAGGATCAGGGAATTGATATGCTTCGATATCTGCTTTGGTTTCGGCATGTGCAAGTGGATAGTTAAGTACTTCCACGTAGATATCGCCCTGGCGCATTCTCATTCCGTATTCGTTGAGCCAGGTGCCGTCTGCCTCTTTCACAACATGGTAATCATCGGAGACCGATGCACCTGTTATGACGACGTCGCTACCCATGGCCACACGCAATTCGTTGGCACTGATTCTATAGGTTACATCTTCGTAGGGATTTTCGGTGTAATGGATAGGGATTCCCAACTCCGCACCAAAATGGTCACACAATTGCCGGCAAAGGTCAAACTGTATTGGGACGCGGTCAGGAAATCCCGGAAGTCGCTTGAAGGCTTTTAATACACGTTCTCTTGAGTTCATTTTCTATATTGTTTTTCACCCTGGCGGGGCAATTATAAATCAGGATTTTGCTCCGACAAAGTAGTGCTTGTTTTCGGAGAATAATAGGTTAAAGGATGTAAGGGAACCGTAAATTCTGGTAATATACTGCTGCATATTTACTTTCTCTTCGTCAGATAATCCAGGATGGCTGTTGATGTTCTGTTCCAACACACGAAGGCGGTCTCTTAGCATCACAATTTTGTGAAAGAAACTTTCAATGGGTATTTCCTTCGGCTTCAGAGAGAGGTTCGCGGGTTGCAAAATCATGTTACCTCCTATCCATTTCTCTCCCAGTGGAACAACTTCCTGAAGCACATTCTGTTCCTCAAGAACGAAACGCAATACTTTTTCTATTTCAGATAAGGAGAGCGAAGTTTTTGGTTTTTCTGCCGGAGCATCTTTAACCTCCAGATCCTCATTCCTTTTAGTTAATTCAATTTTCCCTCCATGCTCGAAAAAGATCTCGTAGGAGGTAATTTTATTTTTACTGACGATCCCTTCACCGTAGCGGGGATGTTCAACACGGGTGCCAACTGCTAATTCTTCCATATTGTAGGGTTTTTGTAAAGGTAAAAACTCTTTGATACTCTCCAAAATGAAAAATATTACACAGAGTTACACGGAGAAGCACAGAGTCACACAGAGGTTAGAAAAAATTGCTATTTGCTCTGTGTATCTCACGGGGTTCTCTGTGTAACTCCGTGTAAT
>CAIRSO010000625.1 GCA_903881215.1 uncultured Bacteroidia bacterium | reverse complement strand
CTCCATAACCGGAAACGACCTCTCCCCTCTTTTGTAGCCTGAAAACTACAGACGTAACCATGAGCCGGTTACACAATTGTTCTTTGAAAATACTGGTTCGATAGTTGAACTGACATTCTTCATTTGAATAACTTTCGACTTCAGAAGTTTCAAGATTAATCCCGTTTACTTTTAAGATCAAATCACCTACCTCAACACCGTAAGCACCAATATTTTGAACAGGAGCAGCACCAACCCTACCAGGAATTAATGATAAATTCTCAATCCCATACCATTGATTTTCAACACAAAAAGCGACAAAGTCATCCCACTCAACTCCTGCACCAACGGTTAACTCAACAATTTGGCTGTCCTGGTAAGAAATCTCACAACCCAACATATCGGGTGAGAGGGCAAGTCCGTCAAAATCTGACAAGAAAAGAAGATTGGTGCCTCCCCCAATGATCAGCCTTTTTTCTTCCCTTATATGTGGATATTTCGTTAATGCTAGTTCCCAATCTTCTGCACCACCAACCGACAACCAATAATTTGCCCTTATGTCCATTCCAAAGCTATTGTTGTCCTTAAGTGAAAAATTGGGAATTAATTTGAACATGAAGGGGGAGTTGAGAGTTGAGAACTGAGAGTTGAGTACTTGAAGTACTTAGAGTTTGGAGTACTTAGAGTTGAGACCGGTCCCTGAGCGTAGTCGAAGGGGAGTACTTATAGTTGATCGCCTGAATCTTGATTGCGGCGTTCTCACTTTAGCCTTTAACCTTTAGCCTTTATCCTTTGACTTTAGCCTTTAGCCTTCTATGAGTAAGCTGTCAAAGTCCAGTGGTTCAGGTGGTGGCAGAAGTTCCTTAAGTTCTCCGTACTCGCAGATCATTCTCCTTGCCGGAAAGAGCCTGATCATCTCATAATCATGAGTAGCCATCACCACAGTTACCCCATCCTTGTTTATTTCGTGAAGCAAAACCATCAATTTTTGTGACGTCTCAGGGTCCAGATTCCCGGTAGGCTCATCAGCCAGTATTATTTGAGGATTGTTGAGCATGGCCCGGGCAATAACTATTCTTTGCTGCTCCCCGCCAGACAGGCGATGCGGCATCTTCGGACCGGCATCAGGCATCTCAACCAAGTTTAAAACCTCATCAATGCGCTCCTGGATAGCACGTTCCATTTTCCATCCGGTGGCACGAAGTACAAACTCAAAATTCTTCTGAACTGATCGATCGCCGAGAAGTTGAAAGTCCTGAAAGATGATCCCGAGCCTTCGTCGAAGAAGTGGAATTTCGTTCATCTTCATCGTGTTCAAATTATATCCCATCACAGTTCCTTCTCCGTTGACCAAAGGTATTTCGTGGTAAAAAGTTTTCAATAAACTGGTTTTACCACTCCCGACCTTTCCAATAATGTAAAGAAATTCGCCTTTATTGAGAGTTAGGTTGACCTCTTTCAACACCAAACTCTCTTGTTGATAGATGTCTGCATTTTTCAATTTGATAATTTCTTCTGCCATGGGTGAAGTATTGATAAAATCCTAATTTTGTAAAAGCCCTGAGATACAAATCTAAGTTTTTTTGACGATCTGTCGAAATCTAAAATTGTACCTTTGGGAGTTTTGTAAACTTGTCGAATTACCATTATGAGACAGAAAAAGAGTTCAAAGAGATCCAACATATACAGGTTCTTTTTTTTCCTGATCCCCTTAATTTTAAGCTGTTTGATTTTGTATTCCCAAAACAGCACAAGCGGCAATGAGGCTGCATCGAAACTTTACAGTGAAGGAACTGCTTTATTTAATGCAGGAAGTTATGGCTCCGCCCTGCACAAATTCGAAGAGTTGCAGGCAAAAAAAAATGGTCTGCTAAGTGATGCTTCAGCCTATTACATTGCGGCCTCCAGACTTGAACTCGGTAATCCGAACGGAGAAGCCGAACTGAAAAAATTTATCGAGGATCAGCCGGAGTCGCCATTGATGAATGCGGCTCTCTTCCGATTGGCTAACCTTTCTTTCAATCAGAAAAAATACAAGGAAACCCTTCAGCTTTACCGTAAACTGGATGTACCTGCTTTAACAAATAGTGAGCGCGAAAAATACCTCTATTATGCTGGAATCTCACTACTGGAAACTGGCGAAAAAGTCAAAGCAAAGGAAAATTTCAACCAACTGCGAGCCAATAAAGGCACGATCGGAGATGGATCAAAATATTATTGGGCCCATATAAGCTATCTCGAAGGCAATTACGATGAATCACTTGCAGAGTTTAAAAAACTTGAAAACAGTCCTGTTTATTTTAAGATAATCCCAATTTACCAGGTTCAGATAAACTTTGCCAAAGGTTTTTACCAGGAAGTTTTAAACCAGGGAATTCCCTTATTGGCCAAAGCCCCCGATGATAGAAAATATGAACTTGCGCGCATCCTGGTAATTTCATATTACCAACAGGAAGAGTTTGAAAAGGCGACAGAATTGATCGACAAATATTTCAAAGGCAAGGAAATCTCAAGGGCCGACAGTTATGTGGCTGGCTTTTGTCAGGAGAAAGCTGGTAATTCAGATGTCGCCATTCAATGGTACGAAAAATCGATTCAGCAGAAAGATGCCATTGCTCAGGGCACCTTTTACCAATTAGGTGCACTCTACATGAAAAAGGGTGAAAAGAAAAAGGGTCTTATGGCATTTCAGAGTGCTTCGGAAATGAAGTTTGATCCGAAAATCAGACAGGATGCTCTTTTCTTGTATGCTAAAGTTGCCTATGAACTTGATTATTCGCCTTTCAATGAATCTATCAAAGCTTTGGACAAATACATAGCTGAATACCCTGAAGCCAAAGAAAATGACCTTGCCTACAATTATCTGGTAAATGTCTTCATGACTACCCACAATTACAAGGATGCACTTGTATCGATGGACAAGATCAAGGTAAAAAACACTTCGGTCAAAAAGGCTTATCAGCGTGTTACTTTGTACAGAGGAATGGAACTTTACCGCGATCTTAATTTTAAAGGTGCATTGTTACTCCTGGATAAATCGCTGGATAACAGCTCATACAATCCGGTTATGAAAGCGCAGGCGCAGTATTGGCGGGCAGAAACGCTGTTTCGACTGGGTAAGCCTGATGAAGCTTTCACTGAATACAAAAAATTTCAAGCCCTACCGGGAAGCCAGAAATTAAATGAGTACGCGCTATCATTTTACAACATTGGCTATCATTTTTTCAACAAGCAGGAGCTGGTTCAGGCGGCCACAAATTTTAGCCGGTATGCAGAAATTGCCGGAACCGGTAATGATAAACTGTTGGGGGATGTGTACAACCGTTTGGGAGACTGCCAATATGCCAACCGTAATTTTGAAGAGGCGCTTGGCTACTATCAAAAAGCAATGGGAAAAAATTCAGCAGACGCCGACTATGCCTTGTTCCAAATGGCCTTCACACATGGTTTGATGCAGGATCACCAGACTAAACTGGCTGAACTCGAAGAGTTCACTGCAAAATATCCGGATTCACCTTATCGCGATGATGCGCTTTTTGAAGCAGGAAAAGCATGGGAGAAACTATCTGACTTTGAAAATGCAAAAACAAGTTATAAAAGTTTGATGGCTAAATTTTCCGCTAGTCCTTTGATTCCAAAAGCGATGGCGCAATTGGGATTAATTGCTTACAATCAAAACCAATATGACCAATCACTATCCTATTACAAAGAGCTGATCGAACGCTTCCCCGACACCCCTGAGGCCAGAGGCGCCCTCCAGGGTATCAAAAACAACTACATGGAGAACAATCAGGTAGAGGATTATATCAGCTATACCAAAAAATTAGGGAAAGGTGCTACCCCTTCCCAAAATGAGCAGGATTCGCTCACCTATGCTGCCGCTGAAAAGCTATATATGGCACGTGCATCAAATGCCAGTGAGCAACTTACCAAGTACATTAACAACTTCCCGGAAGGAAATTTTATTGTCAATGCACGGTTTTACAGAGCTGAATGCGCTTATAATGCTGGAGAAGGAGCTGTTTCCCTGCAAGATTATGATGCTGTTTTAGCAGAACCCAACAATGTCTTTACAGAAAATGCCTTAACAAAAGCCGCCGGACTAGCCTTCGACGAAAAAGAGTACAGCAAGGCCTTGGGCTATTTTCAGCGTTTAGAAGTTACAGCTGGTAATCCGGCAAATGTCCTGACCGGTACCATGGGTACCTTACGTTGCCAGTTTGAACTGGGGCAATGGGAAGAGGTGGCTAAAATTGGTTGGAAAATCAGAAGTAGTGGCAAACTGTCACCTGAGCTCGATCGGGAAACCTCCTATAAGTCGGCCAAAGCCTATGAAGCTTTAAAGGATCCTACCAAAGCGTTACCATTGTGGCGCAAACTTTCTGCAGATACAAAATCGAAAGAAGGAGCAGAAGCGAAATACAACGTTGCCAAATATTATGCAGACAACAACAGACTCAAGGATGCAGAAAACGAAGTGATGGATTTCATTGCGAAAAACAGTCCGCAGAAGTACTGGCTTGGCAAGAGCTTCTTGCTGCTTGCACATGTATATGAGCGGACAAACGATCTGTTTCAGGCTACCAACACCCTTAAAAGCGTGATAGAAAATTACGACAACAAGGAGGAGGATGGGATTGTAGATGAGGCTTCATCTTATCTTAAAACATTGGAACAAAAAAAATAACAGACTTACGCTTATCACATGAATCAAAGATATATCATCTCCATATTCTTAATGGCATTTTCCCTTTCTGGATTCTATAGTCCTACTTATGCCCAGAAGGATTCGACAAAATTAAATCAACAGGTTGAAGTAGTCAAAGCTTACCGTCCCTCCGTATCTAACGCAGAGAAGATAAGCCTGCTGCCGGAGATCGGTGATACAACCAAGTTCAGACCGGACCTGAACTACCAAACCATCAATCATCCGATTACAAAAGGTTTCCGCTCATCGGACGTCCGCTCCTACAACCAGTTCCAACGGGAGATCGTCTTCCCCGGCTACGGGAAGATCAGCGGTGGTTTCGGCTCCTACTCCACTCCGTTTCTTGATTTCTACGTTAGCAACCCCAGTTCGCAAAATGGCTCTTTTGGAGTGCAAATAAACCACCTCTCCTCACGGGGAAGTGTGATGCTAAAAGGCGGGAGCATGGTCGACGCTCCCTTTAGCTACAACAGGGCTCAGGTTTTTGGAAGCTATGTTTTGGATGGCATTACCATCTCCTCAGAACTATCCTACCAACGCGACATGAACCGCTTTTATGGCTATTCTGAGACCATACCTGTGAATATACTGACCAACCCCTTTACAAAGTATTTTAATCAGAATCAGTTGAACAAGATGGGCTATTTTGATCTGTCGGTAAAAAACAATGCAACCTCAAATGCCAATCTGAAATTCGACACAGGACTCAAGCTGGGCTATTTTAATACTTCTACCGAACAGGTAGAAAAAGCAATCAGTCTAAAGGGTAACTTTGAGTACAATTTTGGCACTTTCACCGGAAGACTTAACACAACATTTGACCATTTTACCACTGATAACGTAAACACAATAACTGAAATATTTCCACTTTATTCCGAAAACAGTACGTGGTTGCAATTGTCTCCTACCATTGGATTTCAAAACGATATCATGTCTCTGGAAGGAGGCATGAACCTCAGTAACGTCTTCAGTAACATTGGTGGCACGATCTTTAAACCTCATCCGAAAGCCAGGTTTACCTTACATACGGCAAAAAACAGGCTGACCCTATATGCAGGAGTTGACGGTTATCTGGAAAACAACTCCATATCAAAAATTGCAGAAGAAAACAGATGGGTAAACCCTACGCTAAAAGTGCGTCCAACCAATCATTTGAACATCTTTTATGGTGGAATAAAAGGCAAGATTTCGACTCCCCTGGCATTTGACCTGGGGGTAAAATACTCAAAAACAGAAGATCAGTATTTTTACGAGACCATGGTTGAAAACACATCCGGAATAGCGGTTCCTGCACTAAAAGACTTAACTTATAACAATGCTTTCGAAGTTGTCTATGACAATTTGAGTACTGTAGATTTTTCTGGAGATTTGACCTACACGACTTCCAATCTCTATTTGCTACTCTCAGGCCATTTTTACAATTATCAGCTAACTTCGCTGAAAAAAGCCCCATATATGCCCGACTTTACGCTCAATGCAACGGCTAATTTCAGGATAAATGAGAAGATCAGTGCCAGTTCAGAATTTTTCCTTACCGGACCCAGAAATGTACAGTTGAGTTTCTACCTTCCTATTTTTTCTTCTGCCCTTCCTCCACCCCCAATTTATCTTCAAAGCAATGCCTTAATCGATGTCAATATTGGAGCTAAATATCAATTTACCAACAAATTAGATTTCTTCGGAAGAGTTGAAAATCTGCTTAATAACAAGGAGGAAGTCTGGTACGGTTATGCTGTTCAAGGGATCCGTTTTAAACTGGGTGCGAGCTTCTCTTTCTGAAAAATTTGTTGTCTGTTTGGTGAAAAAAAGCTACCTTTGCCTACTTTAATTCAATAGAAAAAATCATTTGTCAACAGATGGATTATCATT
>CAIRSO010000624.1 GCA_903881215.1 uncultured Bacteroidia bacterium | reverse complement strand
CTTGTAGATATCAAAATAAATAGGGCGATAATAAGATTGTTGACAGATTTGAAACATCAATTCTTTTTTTTCGTTTGTTTGAAAAAATGCTTGTTACGGTGCCATTAACCAAATATGGAAAGATTGGATCATGGCATTCATTCAGAGAGGAAGAGGCAGTTTCCCATTTTAATAGATAGCAATGAAACATGAAGAATTAAAAGATATCATTCGGATCTGCAGGGATAAAACAAAAATCAGATATATCCACAAAGGAGGATTTTTTACCCCTAAACTAAAGAGCATCAATCATCTGGAAGTTGGCCGCTCCAAAATCATTTCAAGTCCGATTACCATCTTTGTGGAGTTTCTTTACCTGATAAAAAAGAATATCAGGGACTTTTTCCAAAAATTGCGAAAGAAATTGTTTCCGCGCCCAGAAAAGATCTTTGGAAAAAATAAGGATAGCAATATTTCAGGGAAATTATTTTTTGCCAAACGAAACGATTATGCCAGACCCATACATCATATCAGGATTGAATTCTGGGCCAGAAGCCGGATGTTTAAATGGAGAAAGCTGAGTACTGCATTAACCGGTCAGGATGGCTATTTTGAACTAAAATATGATTATTCAGCAGCGAGGAAATGGAGCAACGGTCTTCTCTGCATCGAAATCTATCAGACTACCCATATATTTTTTAGAAAAGACAAGCCTCATCCTCATGAGGAACTTTTCAAAAGAATAGAAATTCACAAAGACGATTTGGTTGAGGGTTCTTTACGCATTAAAGATATTCACCTGTTCTATTGGGAGTACAGGAGTGATTTTCCAACTGCCCGGGTAGTCATCAAGGACCATGATAAGGATGCGCCACAATACTATTCAAAAGCCAGGTGTGATGCAGCCTCTGAGCAGATCATTCCATTTGAGCTGACAAAAATCAGTCATCATGTACAAATAAATTTGGAGTCCGAAGCCATCTCCATCGAATCAATTCAAAATGATTATCCAATCAATCTCACTCGTTGCATTGAAAGTAAATTGCCCGGTTATACCCGAAGCGACGAGTATTTTGGGAACCGTTTGATGAATGGGATGAACAGGGGAGCATTTTTGCCAGACAAAGAGCATTCGGGACATTATTGGATCAAATATTTTGGAGCCTGTCAATATTCTGTCAATTCAGTCTATGCCTTTCCGGATGCTGAAATTAAATTTGAAATCGGGCCTGACGGGATACCAATACCCATTGAAATTGTGCTTACCGGCCCCCTCACAGCCTATGAAAAAAATCCACATTCCAGACATGTCTTCACCCCATCGGATGGTCAAAACTGGGCCGCTGCGAAGAGAGTAGCAAGAGTTAATGGTGGAGTTTCTGCCGAAATTGACGAGCATTTTACCGGAACGCATCTGAACACCGAACAATTTGCCATTGCTGCTTTCAGAAATCTGAGGATCAATCCGATCGCCACACTTTTACTGCCTCATTTGAAAGAGGTGGTACTGATCAATCATTCTGCAGACAAACTGCTTCTGCGCGATTTTCTTCCGAAAGCAACTGCCTTGACCGGGAAAGGGCTGAGCCAGCGGGTCTGTGACCTGCTTGGCACGCAGGACTGGAAAGACTATAAGCCAATGGTTCCAATCAGTGAGGAACACGACGTTGCAAAATCTGACGACCTGTTCTGGCAAATCACAGGCCAATATGTTGACAATTTCATCGATGAAAATCTTGACGAAATTAAACTTCAATGGTTCGAAATTTACTGCTTTTCGAAGGATCTGGTGGAGAACAGCGTCAGGGTATTTATGTCCGATGTTGACATGGGGAAACTAAGTCCGGCAGAAAAAAAACAGGCGCTCGACCGCATGGAATATTACTTCTTCAAGTATAGTTTTAATCCTTCCCTGGAAAGAGAAACCATCAACGGCGAATTAAAAGCTTTGTCGCCAATTACCAAAAATAACGGTTCAACAGATATTAGTCCGGAAGATATTCAGAATCTAAAAGACGTATGCAGGTACATCATTTTCGTTGCGACCTACCTTCATACCTGGATCAACGAACATCAGTATGACGACCTTGGTGAATTACTCTACAACTGTGTAGGCCTGCGCTTTGGAGACGGAGAGAATGGAGTATTGGCACCTGAAAGTGATTTGCGCATTGCTCCTGACCTCACCCATGCTACAGGAACGCTCTGGTTTGCAAATTTACTTTCGCGCACAGAATTTGGCTTTATCACCCGCAACGAAGAGGGTGATGTAAATCCTGTATTCGCTCAAATGTTGCTGGACAAAAAACAGGAGTTCCTCGAACTTGGTGTGGATGTCAATAATATTGAATCGCGGACAAATATTTGAGCTTAATGCGGATATAAAAGTTTGAATTGGTTTTTGAAGAGTGAATTGGTTTTTGCAACTTTGAAAAAGTGAGCAACCAGCAGCTCCCGGAATCCAATACTACAAAATCCATCTCAGGATGACAGTGCAAATATTGACCTTTTCATTAATTTCTTACTTTGTCGGTTGTATCTGTTCCGGATACTATCTAACCAGGTTTTTAGCAGGCAAAAATCTAAAAGAGACAGGGAGCGAAAGCCTTGGCGCAACGAATGCTTCGCGGGTACTAGGGAAAAAGGGGTTTATACTGACTTTCACTTTTGATTTTTTAAAAGGATTTTTGGTGGCCTTGTTTGCTGTCAGATATGGCTTTTCTGAAGAATTTGTTTTCTTTTTTTCACTGCTGGTCATGGCGGGTCATATCTGGCCTGTCCAGCTCGGATTCAAAGGAGGAAAAGGAGTATCAACCTATACCGGAACGATGTATGCGATAAACTATCAGGCGGCTTTTCCTGTCATGGTACTTTTTTTGCCTTTGTACCTTATTACCAGAAAATTTTCAATTGCCGGAATTTTATCATTAACTGTGATTCCATTTTTCCTTTGGTATCTGGATTATTCTATGCCTTGTATTGCCATTGGTTTCGTTCAGATTTTTATCTTACTTTATACCCATCGGAAAAATATTTCAGAATTTATTTCCATTCGCAAATTAGGATGAGAAACACATTTTTTTAAATGGAGAACAATAACCGTTTAATCTTTAAAATAGCCTCTGAATCTGATGAATACGAACAAATTCATCAGCTCAATTACGCCACATTTGTGGAAGAAATACCTCAGCATCCTTCAAATTCCGAACAAATTCTGGTAGACAAATTTCACGATGAGAACATTTACTTTATCTGTTTAACCGAAAACCGCGAACTGGCCGGAATGATCAGTCTTCGTGAGAAAAGGCCCTTCTCGCTGGACAAGAAAATTGAAAACATGGATGATTACCTCCCTAAAAAAGAGCCGAAATGCGAGATAAGGCTGCTTTCTGTGAAAAAGGCATTCAGGAACAGCAAAGTGTTTTATGGATTAATGAAGTTGCTATTTAATTACTGTAAGGAGAATGGATTCGAAATAGCCGTGATGTCAGGCACCTCACGTCAATTAAAATTATACCAACATCTTGGTTTTAAAACCTTCGCCTATGCCGTAGGAACACCGGAAGCATTGTATTATCCCATGTACATTGAAGCGAGTGATCCTCTGGATGCCTATAAATTCTGAACCATCCAACATGACAGTTTTATCAAACGACATAGTGCATTTGTTACCGGGTCCGGTTGAAATAGACGTGGAAGTGAGAAATGAATTAATCAGACTGCCTGAATCACACCGAAGAGATGAATTCAAGTCCGAATTTCACGATTTGACCACCAAACTTTGCCGCATTGCAAATTCCAGGTATGTCGAAGTGTTACCTGGCTCCGGGACCTTGGCCAATGATGCCATTGCCGCCCAACTTTCAATTTCCCGCGAACAGGGTCTCATCCTTTCAAACGGAGAATTTGGCGAGCGGATTACATCGCAGGCCCGCAGATTCAATTTGAATTTTCTTTCAATCAATGCGCCATGGGGAGCGCCATTTGATTACTTGGCTATCAAAGATTTTATTAAAAGAAATCAGGAGATAAAATGGATCTGGGCTGTACATTGCGAAACTTCGACCGGAGTCATAAATGACCATTTTTGGCTTCAGGAGATTTGCCTGAGTCTGAATATTAAGTTATGCCTGGATTGTATCAGTTCCATTGGAACGGTTCCTGTCAACCTCGAAAATGTCTACCTGGCCTCCTGCTCAAGTGGAAAAGCAATTTGTTCTTTCCCCGGGCTATCAATGGTATTTTACAACCATGAGATAGAAATTTCTTCAAGTATTCCGAAATACCTTGATCTGGGCTTTTTCAGAAGTGAAGACGGCATCCCATTTACCATCTCATCTAATCTGGTTTATACTTTGATAAAAGCTGCCGAATCGCTGGATCAAAATCAGTTAGCAATTTTTCCAGGGCTAATGCAGAAGTCAGCTTACATGAGAGAGGTTTTGAAACCATATAATTTCAAAATTATCAATGATGCGGCAATATCATCCCCATCGGTTGTTACTATCGAATTGCCTGAAAATATCAACAGTGTGGAATTTGGGAAACTGCTGGAGCAAAAGAATTGTCTGATTAACTACAATAGCGGTTACCTTATCAAACGCAATTGGGTACAGGCTTTTATCACAAGAAATACGAGCATGGAAACTATACAGCGGTTTGCAGAACTTATTAGGGACTGCATTTAAGCTCACAGGGCGGACGCAGGCAGCCTCTACACTCCCCTTCTCTCGGTAGCCCCATCACCCACCCGTTCTTCTCCTTTTCAAATTTTTCTTCACCACTTCTCAAGATGGGCAGCCACAAGGGCAGCCCCGACACTCTCCCACTCTCCCAGTCTCCCAGTCTCCCAGTCTCCTAGTCCCCT
>CAIRSO010000623.1 GCA_903881215.1 uncultured Bacteroidia bacterium | reverse complement strand
GACTTGTAGGTGTTTTCTTTTTCACGCCAGGAAGACGCCAGGATTTGGGGGATTTTAGAGGTTTTGTTCTGAATTTCTTTCACCCAAGTTCGTTTATTTTTAAATGAATCATTATGTGCTGCAAACCTGATTGGAGCCCGATCAATTACTTCCTGGTTATATCAAGTTTAAATTAGTTTCAGGAATTGCTCAAAATTGGGTTTTTGCATAAATCGGAATCCCTTTTTAAAGAATTGTTGTTCCAATAATTATGTTTGTATATATAACCACAGCCATAAACCGGAATGGCAGCCTTCATTGGAAAATAAATAGTTTTTTTAATGGCCTACTCTCTTGGAAACTTACACAACGGTGTTAAGTCGCGCAATATGCATGCATCAAAATACAACATAATATTTCAAATGTTACTTAGTTACAGATTGAGTGAATGATATGATAGATTTCACGTTGCTCCTCCGGTGAAGGGGAAAAAGTGACTGCCAGCAATTTCATTCCGGGATTCCAAAGCGCCCGGGTCGTTTTCTTCACCACTTCAATGCCACCAACCATACGGGCATTCAGGATTATTCCAGAATTGGTCAAAGCATCAGAAAAAGGATTAGGTGGGTTTGGAGAAGGATCAGTTTCAGTTGTAAATGCGGCATCAACCATTCTCAGTCCGTTTATTTTTCGGAACAAGCCAGTCTTGTCAGAATAATTACCACATGAATGCAAAACCGTGCCACCAAATGCATTTCCCAGTTTAATCAAAGAAGGTAAAATGCAATCAATATAACTTTGTTCATCAACCATAACCAAGTTATCATCACTTATTCCAAAACCCTTAAAAGCACTAGAGGAAGCAAAACTGTGTCCTGGTCGTACCAATGCATCTCCAATCAATTTCTCCTGTTCCTTGTAAAAGTCAATCTCCAGGTCAGCGATTATATCAAGAAATTTTAATACTTTTTCAGGTTCCAAAATCATTGAAATCAGAAAATTGCTGGTATTTACAATATTTGTAGCGTTATTGAATGGCGATTGAATGTCCCCCATTGACATTGGAATAATCCCTTTTGTCTGATCGAGGAAATACTCTATCATCTGCAAAGAGTGTTTTCCTTCAACTGTATTCTTAACCTGCTTATAATCATAGGACAAGGCCTCGTCGATCGTTTCAAAGGCATGTTTCACTGCCGGCGCTTGTCCAGGATTCCACAGATAATCTATGCCAAAAGCAGTAGCAATTACTCCAATGCCATACCATGGTTCCAGAAAATTCGGGACATCGGCTTCGTAAGCCATACTTTTTTGCAAAGCTCCTAATTGCCATTCCAACGACGTTTTCATGTCGAGGCATCCAAAGGAAAACACTTCAGCAACACGCATTCTCCGGTAAACCATTACACCCGAATTGGCACGCATAAATTTTTCACATCGTTCAATTAGCCGTTGGGTATATTCCTGATAAGCCATAAAATCAAAATCAGAAACTTTCAGAGAATCTACTTTTGTTGCTTGTGCATCAGACTTACTTGTGTCAAAAATCTTTGTAATCATGAGGAGAAATTAGTTGTTTTCACCTTCTACATATCCAAAATTAGCTAGGATACCTCCATCAATATACAAAATATGTCCGTTTACAAATTGACTGGCTTCGCTGGCCAGGAATACTGCAGCACCTACCAAATCTTCCGGTTCTCCCCACCTGTTGGCAGGAGTACGCATCATTACCAAGTTATTAAATGGATGGTCACGCTTAGCAAAATTTTCAGTTAAAACTGATTTAATATACCCGGGACCTATACCGTTGACCTGAATATTGTGCTTTGCCCATTCACAACACATATTTTTGGTCAGCAACTTGAGCCCCCCTTTTGCCGAAGCATAGGCCGAAACTGAATTACGTCCATATTCACTCATCATGGAACAGATGTTGATTATTTTGCCTCCACCATTCCTGATCATGCTGGGAACTACCCGTTTCGAAACAATGAAAGGTGAAACAAGGTTAATGTCAAGAACCTGTTTAAAATCATCGACCGGCATTTCTAAAATTGGCGACCGTTTTATAATACCTGCATTATTAATCAGAATACATATTTCACCTACTTTTTTTTCGATAATGGAGATTCCCCTGTCAACATCTGCTTCATCAGTTACATCAAAATTGATCGTAAATACATCAATTCCCAGAATGCCAAATTGTTTTTTAGCATCTTCAAGTTTTTGATCGCGGATATCATTAACACAAATTTTTGCACCTGCCTGGGCAAGGCCAACAGCCATACTGAACCCTAATCCGGAAGTTCCTCCGGTTACGAGCGCGATTTTACCATTTAGTTTGAATTTATTAAGTATGTTATGCATATTATTTAAGATCAATTGGTTTAATGACATCCATATCTGAAAAATCAAGGTTTTCACCGGCCATACCCCAGATAAAGCTATAATTGGAGGTTCCGGCTGCTGAGTGGATTGACCAGTTTGGAGAAATAACAGCCTGGTTGTTTTGTATCCAGATGTGGCGGGTTTCATTGGGCTGGCCCATCAAATGGCAGATCGCATGTCCTGCTGGCACATCAGTATAAAGATAGACTTCCATCCTGCGGTCATGGGTATGCGGTGGCATAGTATTCCATACACTGCCCGGCTGGAGTTCGGTAATTCCCATTTGCAATTGGCATGTTTCGCAGGTGGAAGCTACAATAAACTGCATGATGCTCCTCCTGTTTGAGTCCTTCTCATTTCCCAATTCAATCAGATTTACCATGTTATGTTTAATCAATTTGTTACTGAATGATTTATGCGCAGGAGCTGAATTCAGATAAAGCATAGCAGGTAGAGCACTATCCTTACTCTCGAACAAAATCTCTTTTGATCCCTGAGTGACATACAATGCTTCCTTATGTCCGAGTTGGTAGACTATTCCGTCAATCAAAATTTTGGCATCCCCTCCAATGTTTATTATTCCCAACTCCCGGCGTTCACAGAAATAATTAGCTTTCATTGGTTCAATTGGTTTCAGTTTAATAGCTTCTGATTTGGGTACGGCACCGCCTGCAACAAAGCGGTCGTATCCAGTGTAGGTCAGTTTTACTTTATCATCTTCAAAAACAGATTCGATTAAAAACTCTTCACGAAGCATAGTTGTGTCGTAATGTTTTACATCTCGTGGGTGAGAAGCTAATTTTTCAATAAATTCTACTGTACTCATAATTTTAAACCTTCCAATTTTATATGTTTATTAAGCCTAATAAATAGCTTTTTATAATAACGTCTGAAAAAATCTTTCCAATTATTAATGCAAGTAGAAAACAACTGTATTATAGAGAATTTGCATATTTTTTAACTTTTTCAATATTTAATGCAAAAGTATCTGCTCTCTGACAAATTTGAAGTGCAACTCCAAACGGATCACGCAACATAACTAAATGTGTTCCGTTTGAAGGTTTATGCTCTTCAAAGACTGTTGCACCATTATTCACTAGTATATTTTTCAATTGTTCTGCATTTTCCGATGCAAATGCAATATGGAATTGCAGTGGATGCACTTTTTGATAATCTATAATTTCAGCATTTTCATTCGAATATAATTCCATTACCAAACGCCCTGAATGATCTGCCAGAAAATGAGTAAATGGATACTCAGCGATAGACTTACAAATTTCCATATTAAGATTATTTGCGTACCATTTAGCCATTTTTACAGGATTCGCAACATTTAAAGCAAAGTGTTCAAATATCATAAGTTAGAGTTAAAAAAGATCCTTAAATGAAATGTCATTCCCAATATTTATTACTAAGACCATATATTCACATAATTAGATATTTGATCAATTTCATTTTTATTTACCTCTTTAAGGTATGCTAATTAAATAATTTGTAAATCTCACTAGCCGCCAGTAGGAATGTTCCAGTAACATATTCATGGGAATCTTCTTGCTCAATTTTGAAAGGGGATGAACCAACTAATTGTCCCCACTCCACTTTACCTTCGTCGCTTACAACCGAAATAAGTGCTGTCCAAGACTTTTTTACTACTGGCAGAAATTCTTCTCGAGAAAGTATTCCATTATTGATACCCCATGCTATACTATAGGTAAAAAAACCTGTACCGCTACTTTCCTTTATTCCATAATCATTTGGATCTACCAGATTTGGATACCAAAATCCATCCTGTTGTTGCCGCTTTTTCAGTTCTAAAGCCATTTTCGAATATACAGCTTTGTATCTCTCATAATTAGCGTAATCAACTGGTAAATATTTAAGTATTCTTGCTAACCCAGCTATAGCCCATCCATTTCCCCGAGACCAAATCACTTTTTTGTCGGTTTTAGTTTTCTGGTAAGTATGTGACTTTCTGGCCTCTTCATAAATAATTGAATCAGGCATAATATCAGACTCACCGATTTTACCGATATATCCTGGCATGTATCTTATATCCCTATAAAATAAACCTTCTTTCAAGTCGAATAGTGCACCGTAAACATCCCAAAAACAGGCATCCATCCAATTAAGGTATTTTTTATCTTTAGTAACCGAATAAAGCATTGCCAATGCAGGAGGCCCTGTAAACAAACCATCAACGTATCGTCTTCCTTTTTCATAATACCATTCTAAAGGATTTGAAACAGGATTCTTGATTGCTGAATCTTCAAGATGGTCAATAATAAAAGTAATTTTAGAATCGTTCTTATTGACCATATAACTTTCCAACCAAGTTTGTGCAAAGGTTAATAAATTAACTCCGCTTCCACTGCTATTGGGTTCTAATGAAGGTATCTGCCAATTTTGATCTTTTCCCAAGTAATCGCATTGCTCAAGAAATTTCTTATCTCCAGTCGCTTGGTAAATCGCCATAACTCCAGTATAATAAGTACCACGAATCCAATTATCATCACTTTCACGCCAAGGATGAGAGTACTGATAATCATTTACCT
>CAIRSO010000622.1 GCA_903881215.1 uncultured Bacteroidia bacterium | reverse complement strand
TTTTTTGAGCTTCTAAAAAATAAGGAGGTAAAAGTGTTTGTGCTGATTCGTTTCCTCTTAGATCCGATCTTCTATTTTTATATGTTTTGGATACCCAAGTATTTAAATGAGGTTCATGCCTTGTCCCTGGAATCAATAGGTAAGGTGTTGTGGATTCCCTTTCTGGCACTTGGGATCGCCAATGTGCTGGGTGGTTGGGTTTCGGACCTGATATTTCAAAAGACAGCCAGTGTAAATTACTCCAGAAAATTGGTGATGGGCCTTGCTGCTGCCCTGACGATCCCTATAGTTTTGGTGGGTTTTCTGCATTCCTATGTTTTGATTCTCGTGTTGATGTCCCTGGCTTTTTTTGCTCATGGTTTATGGATCACCAACTATATTACTTCGATCAGCGATATTTTTGGTAAGAATTTGACTTCAACTGTAGTGGGATTATCCGGATCTGCAGGTGCGGTATCTTCCTTAGTGCTCAATCCATTGATCGGATTGATAGTGACCAATTTTTCATATAATCCACTGTGGTTGTATGCAGGACTAATGTATCCTTTGGCATTTTTGGTGTTGCTTAAATACATCCCGAGGATACAACTTCATGGTTCCAAGGCTTTAATTGTTACTTGAAATTTTTTTGCACATTTCAAGATAGTGCGTTAACAATATAATATATAAGCGGTAATATGATTACTAAAGTGAGTGAAACGTGTTTTGAAGCCAATCTGTCCAGAAATGCCAGAATTGGGGTATTTGGTGTTGGGTACACGAAATACTGGGAGCAGTTTGCCGGATTGTATGATGAGATGGTCGCGAAACAGGAGAAATTTATCAGGAAGATCCCGGCAAAAGGAATTGATGTAGTTGATTTCGGGATCGTAGATTCTCCGCAGAGAGCCTATGAGGTTGTCAAGCAATTGGAATGCTCGAACCTTGATTTGATCTTTTGCGACATGCTGACATATGCCACATCCGGAACATTTGGGATTATCATCAAAACGCTCAACATCCCGATCGTTCTGGTTGCTTTGCAGCCATTGAAAGCATTGGATTATTCCAAAGGCTCAACGTACATGCAGTTGATGAACGATGATTTCTGCGCTGTTCCTGAATTTGCCGGTGTAGCAGTCCGGATGGGTAAGAAAATTCCGGAAATCATCATTGGGACATTGGAGGATGATCCTGAAGCGGACCAGCAAATTGATGAGTTTTGCCGGATTGCCATAGTTTTGCACGATCTGAAAAATGCACATTTGGGCCATTTGGGTCACCCGCTCAATGCCATGCTGGACATGCATACGGATGCAACCATGCTCACCTCTTTTTTTGGAAGCCATATTGTACAGTGTGAGGCTAATCAGATGATGGAAAGCTTTTCCAAAGTTAGTGAGGATGAAATTGCTGCTGCACAAGAGCAGATTCTGGCGTTTTTTGATACACCCGAACCGGTTTCTGATCCTATCTCGATGAAGCTTACCGATGAAGATTTGAGGATTGCCGCAAAGGTTAGTGTTGCCTTGGAGAGTTTTATCAGAACCAATGATCTGGATGGATTGGCTTACTATTATGATGGGCCCGACGACAGTGAACTTCGAACGGTGATGTCCAACCTGATCGTGGGAAATTCCTTGCTGACAGCCAAACACATCCCCATGTGCGGCGAGTCAGATTTAAAAACGCTTGTGGCGCTCTTTATTTTCGACAGGTTGGGTATTGGCGGCAGTTTTGCCGAATTCCATCCGATAGATTTCAAAGAAGGATTTGTATTGGTCGGCCATGATGGTCCACACAATATCTCGATAGCCGAAGGAAAACCTGTGCTGAGAAGCCTGAAAAAATACCACGGGAAACCCGGGAATGGGGCAGGGGTTGAGTTTAAAATCAAGGAAGGGCCTATCACCATGCTATCCATCTCCTCCACCTACGATGGTAAGTTCAAATTTATCATTGCCGAAGGTGAATCAGTTAGCGGGCCAATTCCACCTACCGGGAATACCAATACGCGTGGCTTCTTCAAACCAGATATAAAAACTTTCCTAAAACGATGGGTCAGCGAAGGACCGACGCATCATTTTGCGCTGGGAATAGGTCATCATGCTGCTACCATTGAGAAGATTGGGCACTATTTGAACATAGATGTTAAAATCATTTAGCATCGAAACGAAGTGGCACTTCTTGCAAAAATTGATCCGATATAAAACCAAAACAAAAATTCCAATTATGAGAAAAGTTTTCCTCACATTAAGTTTGAGCATTGCACTTATCCTTTGTGCATTTGCCCAGCAAAAAATAAGCGGGATAGTCAAAGATCCCGATGGCGTAAAAATTCCAGGAGTTTCCGTCGTTGAAAAAGGGACTTCCAATGGAGTAATAACAGACATGAACGGTAAGTATCAATTAACCGTGAACTCATCCAAGTCAATTGTTCAGTTTACCTTCATCGGAATGAAAAAGGTTGAAGAGGCTGTCAATGGCAGAGACGCGATCAACATAACGCTTCAATCTGATGAAATAGGATTGGAGGAGGTTGTTGTTACGGCTTTGGGAATCAAGCGGGAAGAGAAATCGTTGGGGTATTCGGTCTCCTCGATCAAAGGCGATGATCTATCAAAGTCCAATGATGCCAACATGATGAACACCCTTGCCGGTAAAGTTCCGGGACTTATCATCTCTCAGGGATCCGGGGGCACAGGTGGTTCGGCCAGGGTATTGATCCGGGGAAACACAACCATTTCCGGTGATAACCAGCCATTGTATGTAATTGATGGCGTACCGATGGTGAATACCAACGATGGATCGACTGGTGGTGGTAAGTTTGCTACGGGTTACGATATGGGAGATGCTGCCGCTTCGATCAATCCTGAAGACATTGAAAATATCAGTGTTTTGAAAGGACCTTCGGCTTCTGCCTTGTATGGTAGCCTTGCCTCCAATGGTGTGATCATGATCACCATGAAGAAAGGTAATAAAAAAGACCTTGGCATCGAGGTCAACAGCACAACGACTTTTGAAAAACAGGGAACCAAATATGATGATGTTCAGACAATTTACGGACAGGGGATGAACGGTGTTTTACCTGCCAGCGTCACAGAATCCCAAAAAACGCTTTTTTACAATTTTGGTCCAAGGCTTGATCCGAATATCAAAGTCATTGGTTGGGATAGTGTTGAACGTCCATACGGCCTGGTAAAAAACAACATTGACGGGTTTTTTAAAACAGGTCAGGTTTATACCAATTCATTAGCATTGTCTCAGATCGTTGGTCAGACCTCCTTTCGTCTGTCCTATACCAATTTGACTTCCAAGGATATTATTCCTAAAACCGGCATGAACCGTCATACGGTTAACTTGTATGCAAAAACCATGATTGGAAAGAAATTAACGGTGGATACCAGGGTCATATTCATGGATGAACTTGTCAACAATCGTCCAGCTCTTGCCGATGCATTTGACAATATCTCAAAATCGTTTTTTGGTTTGGCCAACAATGTGGATCAATCGGTATTTGAGCAAAATTAT
>CAIRSO010000621.1 GCA_903881215.1 uncultured Bacteroidia bacterium | reverse complement strand
ATAGGTTACAATAATAATTAACCTATCTAAAATTCTTTTGCAGTATAAAAAAAGGAGTACCGAAGTACTCCTTTTCTAGTTTTCACACCTGACAGGTTTCTAAAAACCTGTCAGGTGTATTAGATGTTAAACCTTGTCCGGCACGATAAATGGTGCCCTATAATTACGGCTCAGATATTTGTCAGCTTCAGGATCGTTGACAAATTTCTCCGTTTTAGGATCAAAAGTCAAGACTCTACCTGTTCTATAGGCGATATTCCCTAGGTGTGCAAGGGCTGAAGATAGATGTGCACTCTCCACAGGAGCATTCACCATCTTAGGATCATGAGCTCTTACAGCATCGATGAAATTTTTATAGTGGTCGCCTCCTTCTTTGCCCTTTTTCCCGGGTTCCTTCTTATCGCCAAGATAAGTTTCGTAGGTGTCATATCCTTTGATGACCATATATCCTTTGTCTCCATAGAAGATGTTTCCTACTGAAGAACCGTCCTCTGCATTGGTGTACCAAGGACGTACTTCAAATTGTATAATCTTTTTCTCATCCGGATAATTGTAAACCGACGACAATAATTCAGGGGTTTCTTTGCAATCGTTAAAAAGATATTTACCACCCATGGCGGTAATTTTGGAGGGCAAACCAACGTTTAATCCCCACATGCAAAGATCGGTTTCGTGAATTCCCTGATTACCAACATCACCATTGCCATAATCCCAATGCCAATGCCAGTTGTAATGAACGATATTTTTGGTAAACGGACGTTTTGGTGCCGGACCTGTCCAGATATCATAGTCCAGTCCCTCTGGTACGGGTTCTGTTGGTTTATTGCCAATATCACCTCTTTTTCTAAAAACGAGTCCGCGAGCCATGTAAACATTGCCAATGTAACCATCTCGTAATAATTTAATTGCTTCATTTATTGCGACCGAGCTACGAAGCTGAACGCCATGCTGAACAACACGGTTGTATTTATGGGCTGCTTCAACCATCTTGCGTCCTTCCCAAATATTATGAGATCCGGGTTTTTCGACATAGACATCCTTACCTGCCTGACAGGCCCAGATGGTGGCAAGTGTATGCCAATGGTTAGGTGTGGCTACTGTTACAACATGCAAATCTTTGTCATCAAAGGCTTTGCGCATATCCTGAACCACATTGACCTTTTTGCCGTATTTTGCTTCAAATTCTTTGGCGCGCTCATTGGCCACGTTAAGATCGGGGTCAACAAGCGTGGTAATTTGTACATTTGGTTGTTCCATCAACCCTTCGATGTGATTTTTTCCACGACCGTTAACACCCAACACTGCAGCGTTGATCCGGTCGTTGGCTCCAAAAGCATGAGCTGGAATGATGGAAGGAATGGTCAGCAAGGCGGAGGCTGCTGCCGATTTTTTGATAAAATCCCTGCGGGAATCCTGATTGTTGTTTTCCATAAGTCGCATATTAATTGTTAGTGGAAAGAATTCAGTGCAATCGATTGAACTACTACAAATCTATCGAAAAATATTAAACAGAAAACCCGCCTAGGCGGGT
>CAIRSO010000620.1 GCA_903881215.1 uncultured Bacteroidia bacterium | reverse complement strand
ATTCAACGGTCAGGAAAAATAAAACCCGAGAAATTGCAGGACCTGGTGAATGAAGCATCCGAATTGCCGGCAATATTTGTAGCGAGCATTAAAACGGCTAAGCTGGATATTGAGGGGAAAGTACAAAGAACAAAGTACAAAGGACAAACGAAAGTGGGAAGTACAAAGTTCGAAGGACGAACAACGGCCGGCTAATCCCACACTTTATACTTCGTCATTCGTACCTCGTACTTTCATCTAACTCAAACCAAATTGTTTGAAAAACAAGCTGATAAGCTAATCTCTTTTTCTAATTTTGCTAATTTTTTTTGTAAATAGTTTCTTTTCAAAGTGAGCATATTATAGTTTTTTTCACGGTCGATAGATTCATCATATTCAACTCCACTGCTGACCATCTTAAAAACTATCCTTGCCAATTTATGTGCAACGGCAATAGTTGCCTGGTTATATCCAAGTCTGGATCTCATCCGTCGAAAATAGTCCCCCAAATAACCTTTGCTGTGGCTAAGGGTATTTGCCGCAACTCTGAAAGCCTGGCCAACAAAGTTTTTTCTTTTGGGAACAGTTGATGAAAGGATTTTCCCTCCTGAGATTCGATTGTTTGGGACAACATTGGCCCAAGAGCAAAAATGCTTAAAACTCGGAAACTTTTCAGTAAAACCACTGCCTAACTCGCTGATGATTTTTACAGCGGTCAATGAACTTATCCCTGGAATACGAGTGATATTGACACCTAAAATATCATAGCTGTATTTTTCAGCATCAAAATGAAACCCATTGCCGACCCCTATTTGTTTTTTCAAAGACCTTTCAATGGGTTTGCCGTCATTGGCTTTTCTCATAGTCTGTGAATAAGATTGCAATGATTGTTCAATGGAACGATCCAGTTCGTCCAGCTGGTTCAATGAAAAACAATATGCGTCAAAGTTTTGTTTCATGACCAATAGCTGGGCGTCATTCCAGTTTCCTTCCAAAGATTTGACAATCTCCCCATGGGTCGCTTTAACACGGATATCAACCATGTCAGCCAAAACATTGGGGCTGCGTTCACCCGCAATGATTGCTTTAAGAATGGTTATGCCCGACTTGCCTTTTATATCGCTTAACACCTTATGGACTTTGATGTTCATCATCTCAAGGGCCTTTTGGATCCTAAGCAGGTCCTGGCTACACCGCTGAATAAGCCTTTCACGTTGCCGCATCAAATCTTTTAACTGACGAATCTGGTTGTCGGGTTGAAAGCTTTCCTTCAGCAAGCCATAGGTGTGCAAAACCTGCATCCAACTGGCATCAACATAATCTGTTTTCTTTTCGCCAATATTTTTAACATGCTTGGCATTGCAAAGAACCACATCAAATCCATATTCCTGTAAAACCATGAATATCTGCACCCAGTAAATGCCTGTGGCTTCCATGGCCACCGTTTCTATTTTGCATTCTTTTAGCCACACTGCGATAGAGTGAAGATCACATGTAAAGGCTTCAAACCGACGATTGGGCTCGCAATCCCTGTCCTCAGGGACACAAACCTGGTATTCAGTGCTTGCTACATCAATGCCGGCAGCATTCGGATTTACAACCAATAGTTCACTACGGTTGCCATTCTTGATTTTTTTTGCTTTCTTTGCCATACGTTTACAGTATTTTAGGGGTTAAATATCCTGAGACTGTTTGCATGGTGTCGCTTGTAACGTTGCATAAACTTTCATATGGTTTCTAAGAACCAGGGAACGTGTCATCGGCAAACAAAACCACTCTTCGTAAAGAGGTCTGAGCCTCAAAGTAAGGTTGGCTTACGTTCTCAGGGCCTCTAAATTACTCAAGTTAGTTTTTGTTTGTGCCATTTTTTAATGGTGGTGGTCTTCGTACTTCGTCATTCGTACCTATTACTTCGCGTTGTACCGCACTAAATGTCAGAAGTCAGGGTGTACACGTTGTTCTGCCCCGAGGTCATGATCTCCAGGATCTTTTTCCTGGAGGCTTCCGAATGACATTCCAGCAAGTCCCTCCCGATCAGGGCGGCGCCGCCATCCTTTTCATACT
>CAIRSO010000619.1 GCA_903881215.1 uncultured Bacteroidia bacterium | reverse complement strand
TGCTTCAATTCCATCAAGTTTTAAATCATATACGTATACATCGCCTATTCTCCATTTTTTGATAACCTGGCTCACAAGGCTTTTCCTTACAACCCAAATTTGTGGGATCGGATAGTTGGTACAGAGTTCTTCAATTGCTGTGAACCAACCCTGGTTATTCAACTCAAGCGGACCAATTTCATCAATTAATACAAAATCTTTGCCACGAAGGTTATCAGGATTCAATATCCTTTTGCCAAATTCAATTGCCTTTGGATTAAAAAAATACCTGCCTGTCCTTGACCATCCCTCTTTAAATGTGGTTTGATTCAAAATAACAGACTCTGAAGATCCTAATTCAACCAATTGAAACCCCATACGATTTGAGCCCTCATCCATACCAACCGAAAGAAATCCTCCGGCACAATAGCCCTTTCCCTCCAAAGAAAGCGACAGCGATTTAGCAAAGGTACTCTTCCCCTCTCCTACATCAGAAGTAAGTACAAAAACTGTTGACAGATTATTTTGCTCATTTTTAAATATTTCAACCAGATTTTGAGAGGTATTGAGCAGATGAGAGGTCATGGAAACCGGATTAAGGATGCTCATTTTGGAGTTTGCCAGAGAGGCCACTAAATCTGGAAGTACACCAAAAGCGAGTGTAAGTGATTGATATAAATTTGATAACCCCCTTTTATACAAGACTGTTTTGACCAATGGATTCTTTAGTTCCACACTTATTGCAGCGAATCCGATGATAATCAGGATGGCTCTGGAAATCATCTTTAACCCTATGATCCATCCACTTTCACCTGTTGGATTATCCATTTTCAAAACATCTGAAATAAGGACCGCTACTACGAAGATGATGAAAAATTGCACCAAAACTGCAGGCTTTTTCAATCGATAAATTGATGTCGGATATCTGAAAAGACAAGATGAAATATAAAAAATTGAAACAGAAATTGCGGGTAAATAATGGTTCAGATTGAGTAACCACAAAATCAAAATAAGGATCACCAGGTGAAAGAAAATGAAAATCGCGGCATATCTCTGCTGCCCGGCCATACTTAAGTTGTTTTTTCCATTCCTTATTTTTATCCCCTGTGAAGAATCATAAGAAGATTTCGATTTAAGAAAATCTCTCCCGACAAAAAATCCTGCCGTTGCAGACAATATCCCGATTAACATATAAAATGCTGCCAGGACACCAATCATGTCAATTGCATTTATACCGGTGATATTTAACTGCTTAACCGCATATTGATAAAGAGAATCAAGTATTCGGATCAAATCAAATCCGTAAAGAATCAATAGCGTAAAAAATTTATGGACAATGGCACTAACTGCGGTGATGGCTCCACCTACTATTGTTCCAGCCAGGTTCTTTCCAAGTAACATCAAAGCCAATTCAAACAACAAGGCTTCCGACACGATCCCAACCATTGGACCAATGATAACTGCACTGGGCGAGATGGATTTCATCAGCGCACAAATAACTCCGGCACGCCAGATAATTCCGTTTTCTTTCCAAATTCGTGAAAAAGCTGCAAGTAGAAAAATGGCAAAAGCAGTAAGGATTGTACCCGAAAGAGGGATCTGCAGATTGTGAAGAAAACTACCCGCAACAATCTCCACAGAAGCCCATAAACTGCCTACTACCGTGGCTTTCAGCCAAGTTGAGTTTAAAGCCGAATGCCTGATCAATTCCATGTAAGATTTTTCAAATTTCAGCAGCCTCCGCCAGATGATGCAGCAGGGGCTTTGCGCGTAAATGTAATTTTCTCACTTGTTTTCGGGACAACTGAAACGCTTGTATTCTTGCTTTCGCCAGTGAAATACTGTCGTGCAGCAGTCCGGAAATTGATTAGGTCAATTTCAGTAGAGGAAGCGGTCACAGACGCGGTTTGTTCTTTGAGGATCGTACTGGTCCATTCGTTTAATCCGCCTTTCATCATGTACATTCTAGACGAAGAAAACTGAGCGCTTATTAATTGGATCTTTTCTTGTGTAAGATCCTCATTGGCATACAACACCTTATCTTTCCCAGGTTGGCTAAATATTTCGACTGATGACAATCTCATGAGGGAATCTGCATGGATATTTATTGCCCCCGGTAAAGCAAATTTCTTGAATTGACCGGCATCTCGTAAGTCGACAAGCAAAAGGGTCGGGTCGTTCTCAATAATCCTGTGTGCTATTTGATCAACTGTCAGATAGATTGATTTTTCGGCAATAGCACTGAGTGGTTTTTTGGAATCAACCTCCTTTCTATTCTCCTTTTTGGGGAGGATGACCAAGCCCAATGCAAGTACGATAAGAAGAATTGAGAGAATCGTGTATTTTCTTTCCATGGTTTACCTATTTAATATTCAATTTTTTTCACCTTCCCTTGTACCCATCCGGCACCGTAAAACATGCCAATTGCCATGATAACAAGTAGGAAAGTAAATAATTCGGGAGAGATACCGAAAACTGTATTGATCATTTTAGCACCTTGCGAGCCGCTGTAATACATATTTTCCCACCATGAAAAGGTTTCAGAAAATAGAAATACCCCGATAAACATTCCGCCCAGGAATGCCAGGCCATCCAGTCGTCCGATAGCGGTTGCACATACGCTGGTTCCCGGACAAAATCCCCCCATCGCAAAACCAATTCCCATGATGATTCCGCCAACAATTGCAGAAGTCATGAATGTTGGTTGAATGTAAAGCAAGCTGTAATCCACAAGTCCGAGGTAGTTGAGATAAAGTAAACCCAAAGATGCCACGATGGCTGCAGTGAAGAAAACCTTTACCACGACAAAATCGTAACCAAAAAAAGTTCCGATGATCTTGCGTGACGAGGAGAATCCTGATGCCTCGAGTGCAAAACCAAATCCCATTCCTAGAAAAACGGCAAATACATTATCCCATGCCGCGGATACTAATCCTGATGAAATGATAGGTCCTATCATG
>CAIRSO010000618.1 GCA_903881215.1 uncultured Bacteroidia bacterium | reverse complement strand
CCGAGCGGAGCCGAGGGGTGGCCGTCCGATCAGCGTGCTAATTAAGATAAAAGAAATGAGACATGAGACATGAGACATGAGACATGAGACACGAGATAGGAGACATGAGACATGAGACATGAGACATGAGATAGGAGGCATGAGTTGTGGGGCATTAGATATTAATTGATTATATTGGATATTATGAGAAGATTGTGTGTTTTGATTGTTCTGGTATTTCTATTTGGCGGGTTGTTTGCACAGAACCAACCCGCAAAGATGACAGAAAAATTCTTTCCGGATCCTGCGTTTAAGATTGAGACGCCGGGTAATCAAAAGCCTTTTGAAAAGGGATTGTGTACCTATGGAGAGATGATGGATTTTCTTCAGGCAAAAACGAAGGACAATCTGTCCAAAGTCCGGCTCGATATAATTGGCAAGACACCAAACGGAGTTGACATTCCGATCCTGTATTTTGGCGATGGTAAAAATCCAAAAAAAATAAAGATTTGGATGCAGGGTGGCATCCATGGCAATGAACCGGGCGGCACTGAAGCGCTGTTTATGCTCATAAACCATCTCTTAGGTACCCCGGAAGGCTCTCTGCTCCTAAAGAAGATGGATATTGCCATACTTCCAGTCGCAAATGTGGATGGTTACATTGCTCAAAAAAGGACTTCTGCAGCAGGATTTGATTTGAACCGCGACCAAACTAAATTTTCTGATCCGGTGAGTCCGGTCATTAAGCGTGCATTTATTCTTTGGAATCCGGAAGCCTCCTTCGATTTTCATGAATATACTCCTTTGCAGAAGAAAGGGACCGAAGGAATCCTCAATGGCAATTCTGCCGCATATTACGATATTCTATTTCTGCCTTCAGGGAACTTGAACGTACCTCAAAGCTTGCTGAAAATGTCGACCGATCTTTTTGAAGCCAATGCCGAAAAAGCACTCGACGAAAAGGGATACTCACACAATTTTTACTTTACTCCTGGCGTGAGGCCGGAAGGTGTGGTACTTGCCAAAGGCGGCAACAACGCCCGTTCAAGTTCGACCAACTATGCTCTTTCAAATTCAATATCCATCCTGGTCGAGATTCGTGGAATCGGACTTGGGCGAACCTCTTTTGCACGACGGACTTATTGTGGTTTCCTGGTAGCAAATAGCTTTCTTGAAACAGCCTCAAATAACTTATCATCAGTTAAAAAAGCGGTAAAAAAGGCCGTCAAAGAGACCATCAAAAGGAAAAATGATATAGCAGTGACAGCCGATGAAGCTTTGGTCAATTATCCTGTTAAGTTTATTGATACCGTTTCGAACGAAGTGGTTACACTCGATATGAAGGTTTATGATGCTTTGCTGCCAATTGCCACACTTACCAGGAAACGCCCTTCCGCCTATATTCTGACACCTGATTGTACCAAAGAGGTTGAAATGTTGAAAATTTTAGGTGTTGCTGTCGAAAAAATTGACAAACCTTTGATATTGCCGGTTGAAGCATATACAATTAGCAAATATGAGGCAGATAAAGTGAAATGGGAGGGTATTTTTCCTGTTACTGTTCAGTCAGCAATTGCACCTGTTGTGAAAACATTTCCGATAGGAAGTTTTATCGTAAAACTTAACCAAAAAAATGCGAACTATGCAGTCATATTGCTAGAGCCTGAATCTGAAAATGGCTTTGTTAACTCCGCCGTAACTAAAACAGCAAAGGGTTGGGAGCTTCCATTTTACAGAGTTGAAAAGGGCAAACTGCCTAAGTAACCAGTCCCTGTGCTGGTAATTGCAGTTTTTCAATAGTAGCAAAAGCATTTAGATAGACCAACAACTGTCAAACTAACGACAAACAATGAAAAAATTTTATAAAGGCCTGTATTTCCAGGTGATTGTGGCAATTATTCTGGGTATACTGCTAGGCGTATTCTATCCTACATTTGCGGAGTCCTTAAAACCGCTGGGTGATGGATTCATCAAGCTGGTAAAGATGATGATCGCTCCGATCATTTTTTGTACCATCGTCACCGGAATTGCCGGGATGCAGGATACAAAAAAAGTGGGTCGGGTTGGAGTAAAGGCCATCCTCTATTTTGAAGTTGTTTCTACAATTGCCCTAATCATCGGACTGATCGTCGTGAATTTGTTCAAGCCGGGTGTTGGGATGAACATTGATCCGCTCACACTCGACCAGGCGGCTGTTGCCAAATATGTTACTCCTGCTCAGGGTGGGCAAGGTGTGGCTGAATTTTTTATGAACATTATCCCAGACAATATCGTCGGGGCTTTGGCCAATGGCAATCTTCTGCAGGTCCTTTTCTTCTCCGTATTGTTTGGGTTTGCCTTGTCTAAAATCGGAGAAAAGGCAAACCCATTGTTAAAAGGTATTAAATCTCTGGAAGCAGGTCTTTTCGCAGTGATCAGGGCCATCATGAAGGTTGCACCACTTGGTGCTTTTGGTGCGATGAGCTTTACGATCGGCAAATATGGTTTGGGTTCTCTGGCCTCACTGGGTCAGCTAATGTTTGCCTTTTACACCACTTGTTTGCTATTTGTACTCATCGTTTTGGGAGCCATTATGAAATTTACAGGTTTTAGCCTTTTTCGATTACTGCAATTGATTAAGGAAGAGATCCTGATCGTTTTAGGGACATCCTCCTCTGAGGCTGCTCTACCGGGATTGATGGAGAAGCTTGAGAGGGCAGGTTGTTCCCGCTCAGTTGTTGGTCTTGTCGTACCTACGGGGTATTCTTTTAATCTGGATGGAACGTCCATTTATCTAACTATGGCTGCTGTTTTTCTGGCCCAGGCTACTGGTACGCACCTTGATATTTCGCACCAGATTACCCTACTTCTTGTACTGCTGATAACATCAAAAGGAGCAGCAGGCGTAACCGGAAGTGGATTTATTACATTGGCAGCAGTTCTACCGATCGTTGGAACTGTGCCTGTAGCAGCCTTGGCTCTGATTTTGGGTATTGACCGGTTTATGAGTGAGGCACGTGCCATTACCAATTTAATCGGCAACGCGGTTGCAACGGTAGTTGTGGCGAAATGGGAGAAAGAGATTGATCCTGAAATTTCCAACAAAATTCTGAAGTAATCGATTAAGGATTTACCGGAATTGTAAAGCAGAAACGGCTTCCTATGCCCGGATTGCTTTCGGCCCAGATTCGCCCACCATGCTTGTGGATAAATTCACTGCAGAGGATGAGTCCCAAACCTGTTCCTTTTTCATTTTGTGTTCCTGGTCTGGAATAACTTTCTTCGATTCTGAAAAGCTTATTAAGTTCATATTTTTCCATGCCCAAACCATTGTCAGAAACAGATACATTCAGTTCTTTTCCTATTATTTCTGCTTTTACATCAATGACACCACCTTGATGGGTAAACTTAATTGAGTTGGAAATTAGATTTCTTAAAACACTTAAAATCATTTCTTTATCAATATTTGCATACATGTGGGCATCAATTTTTTTGGTAAGGAGAATTGATTTTTGCAAGGCAGAAATCTTTAGTAAATCAAATACCTCCTGAAAGAGTGTACCAATATCTGTCCTTTTCGGATTAAAGTCCATTCGTCCGGATTGAGCACGAGACCATTCCATCAGGTTCATCAATAGGTCAATGGCCTGATGCGAAGAATACTGAATTATTTCAGCATACTCTACAATATTGTCATAATCCCCAAGCTTGATTTGGTCGGCAAGAATATTGCTGAATCCAAGGATGCCATTAAAAGGGCTCTTTAAATCATGCGCGATGATAGAGAAGAATTTGTCTTTTGTCGCATTTAATTGACGCAATTGTGATTCACTTTCATGCAAGGCATTGAGCGTATTTTTTTGAACTGTGATGTCACGAAAACTCCATACCCGACCAACGCACTCGCCTTTGAACAGTTGAGATTGGGAAAAGCGCTCAAAAGTCCTTCCATCCTTAAACTCGATGTAATCAATGGAAGTTTCTTCGTAATTGTCGTAAAGCTCTTTTATTTTATTCAGGAAGCCTGCTGGATCAACCAATTGATTGACCACAAATGACAATAAAACTTCATCCTTGCCTGATGAAATAATTTTTTCCGGTATTCGCCAGAGTTCCACAAACTTGTGATTGTAATTGGTTACTTTCCCGTTTTTATCAACGACCAGAATCCCATCTGCAGTCGACTCCAGGGTTGCAGAGATAAGCGAGTAGGATATTTCAAGTTCATTTTCGGCCCTCTTTCTTTCAATGACATTGGCTACCTGACTACCAATCGAATCAAGAAAATTTAAATGGTTTTCATTGTAGATATTCTCCTCAGAATAATGTTGAAGTACCAAAACACCAATGGTATGTGATGAAGTCTTCAATGGTATTCCAATCCAGGACGGGGATGGGGAACCGACTAGCTGCACTTCGTTCAATGCTTTGAGTTGTTGAAAAATAGTAGGCGTAATCAACAGGGAGTAGCCGGATCGGAATACGTAAGAGGTACAACTTTTGGCTAGTGCAAGCGGTTCGAAAGTGGAATCATGTTGGTCCACAAAATAGGGAAAGCTAAATAGTCCGGTAGTTTCATCATAAAGGGCAAAGAAACAATTCTCGGCATACAATACTTTCTTTAGAGATTGATGGATCAACTTCAATAATTCATATAGGTCAGGAGTACTTACCACTGCATGAAAAATATCATAGAGGGTATTTATCTCATTTTCAGATTTTTTTCGATCAGAAAAATCTAGCATTACGCTTTCAATCCCCGGACTATCCTGAAAAACTTTTGAAAACACGGCTTCTTTTTCTGCCAAAGCCATCTGAGATTCAACTTGTTCAGTTATATCAACAAATGTCACAACAACATGAGTCAATTGTTGCAACTGGTTAAATTCCGGATACCCATTCACCTTAGCCCAAACACGATCATGAAATTCTGGTCGGTTGACGCCAATAATATAATTTTCAAACGCTTGCAACGAACGAATTGCTTTTTCAACGGGATAATCTTCTTTGAGAAGAGTAGTTCCTTGTTTGTTGACAAAGTTCCAGGATGGGTCAATGGCAACTTTACCTAGCATTTGTTCTGTCGATAAACCAAGAATCCGCGAGGCTTCCTGGTTAGAAAGCAAAATTGTTGTGTCAGTAGAATGAATCACGACACCGGCAGGCACATGTTCCAAAAGTGATTGGATATTAATGCTATCTATAGTTGGTAGATCAAAAGATTTTTTCATGAGAACCTGCTAAGTGACCAGATGAGAAATAATAATTGATTGCATTGTATCAATGCAACTTTGATTAGCAATATTTTTCAATGACTTCCAGCAAAACATTTTTCTTGATTGGTTTTGCAATAAAATCATCGCATCCCGCAAGAACTGCCTTCTCTTTGTCTTCGACCGAAGCATAGGCTGTTTGTGCGATGATCGGAATGTCCGGATTGCTTAATTTGATTTTCTTTGTAGCGTCGTAACCATTCATTTCGGGCATCTTCAAGTCCATAAAAATCAAGTCATACATCCTTTGCGAAACCATTTCGACTGCTTCCTTTCCATTGTATGCATGATCAATTTTTTTGACGCTGCTCTTAAGTAAGATTTCGAGATAAAGAAAGTTTATCTGTTCATCATCTGCGATCAATATGGACATATCTTTCAACTTTAGATGGGGATTGTGAATCTGCTTTTCTTCGTAAGCAAGTTCCTCTGCCAATATAGCAGGAATAGAAAAATAGAAGCAAGAACCTTTCTCTGGTTCAGATTCGAACCATATCGATCCGTCCAAAGATCTTACAAACTCTTTTGCAATACTCAATCCTAGTCCTGTTCCGCCAATGGCCAATAATATCGCTTGTTCAGTTCGGTAAAACGAGTCGAATATTTTCTCATGTTCCTTCTTAGGAATGCCTATACCCGAATCTCTAACATAAAATTGTAAAGAAAATTCATGAATTTTCTCTACAATATCGTACCCAACTTCAATGAATCCTTTTCTTGTATATTTAACTGCATTTGTGGTTAGAATGATCAGTATTTGCTTGATTTTTTCAAGATCAGTATAAACAGAATGATGAATCTTCTCATTGGGTATTTTTACTACCAGGGCCACATTTTTTCTCTTGCAATCTGGTTTAAATAAGTTGCTAAGACTACTTAGAAGTTCCCGCGGATCAAAAGCATGCTTATTTATTTCTATTTTTTCACTTTGTAACCTTGAAAGAAGAATAACATTCTCTATCAGAGACAATAATTGGTTCGAACTGTTCTGGATAATCTGCGCGTATTCGTCTTTTTCCGACCCTTTTGCCTCTGACAATAAACTCGAAAATCCCATGATGTGGTTCATTGGTGTTCGAATCTCGTGGCTCATATTATTCAGGAAAGCAGTTTTTAGCCGGTTGCTTTCCACGGCTTGTTCTTTGGCTGCAATCAGTTCAGCTCTTGCCTTTCGCATATCTGATATATCAGTGGCCACACCGATCAATGCAATAGGAAACTCTTTTTCATCTTTAATGATTGAGGTTGAAAGCAGGATCGGGAAAAGCGTACCATCTTTTTTCCTGTTCATTATTTCACCTCTCCAACCCCCTTCGATGCTGACCGGAAGTATGTCTCTGACATGCTGGAAAGCTAGTTCGGATGGTCGAAGTATACTGGTATGTTGTCCAATTAATTCTTCGGTACTATAACCGTATGTATTTATAAATGATTTATTTACGTAGATTATCAGGTCGTCGTTATCAGTAATAGAGACGCATTCGCTGATGCTTTCAAGGGAATAAGCAAGCAATTTGATCTTTTCCTCAATCTGCTTTCTTTTGGTTATGTCTCTGCTAATGTTCATAATAGCTGGCCGATTGTTGAAATTGATCAGCATTGCCTTTATTTCAACATCGATCAGGACACCTGATTTATGTATAAGCTTGGTTTCAAAACCAATTTGTCCATTCTTTAATAGTTCATTTTGTCTCCATTGAAGCACCTCATTTGAAATGGGAACTTCAATGTCATTGGGTTGAAAATGAATAATTTCCTCCTTGCTATATCCAAGTAATTTGGCATTGTTTTCATTGCAATCAACAAAATTCAAAGTGGTATGATCCATGCCAATCTGGAATATGGCAATGCTATCTGAATTTGCCTCAAAAAGTTCCCTGTATTTGTTTTCTACAATTTTTCTTTGGCGAAGCTCTTTTTCAAGCTCTTTGGTACGCTCGGCAACCAGCTTTATTAACCTGGCATTTTCGTTAAGTCTTTGTTCGCTGGCAGCTTTTATCTTTACCATTGCCCTAATTTGAGCAATAAGTTCGGGCTCATCGATGGGTTTTGAAATAAAGCCTTCCGCACCAACTTCGAGAGCTTTTATCCGATTCTCCCTGTCATCTTTTAAAGCAGTAAGAAATACTACCGGTATTTCCTGAACATAGGGGTCTTTTTTCAGCCTGCGGCACACTTCAAAGCCATCCATTCCAGGCATAACAACGTCCAGAAGAATGACATCAGGATTTTCAGACAAGGCCAGTTCTATTCCATTCCGACCGTTTTGAGAGGTAAGAACAACTGCATCCGGAAATACGTCATGGAGGATAGCTTTTAAGCTTATCAGATTGTCATTGTTGTCATCAATGGCGAGAATTTTAATCATTACTTTTATCTTTAAATTCCCAAAGCACTAGAAATAACTTGTTCAAATATTTGGTTGTCAATTGGTTTAGAAATATAATCATCAAAACCACAAGCCATAAAATGTTCCCTATCTCCCTTCATGGCACTCGCTGAAACGGCAATAATACAGACATCTTTCAATTGTTCCGTTTCACGCATCTTGCGCAAAACTTCAATTCCATTCATTTCAGGTATCGCTATGTCCATGAGGATTAGGTTTGGTGGCTGATTAAGAGCCATTTCTATCCCTTGCAGCCCATCAGATGCCTCCAGAATTTTTCCATATCCATCTAGTAATGCTTTAATGGTGAGCATGTTATCTGCATTGTCTTCTACAACTAAGATGACTGGTTCTCCATTTGAAAAAATTGGAGCCGGTTTTTTCTCCTGCTTAATTGGATCAGAATTCCCAGTGAAGATCATTTGGGATAAAATGTTAAGTAATTGATTCTTGTTAATGTCCCCTTTTTGAATCAATTGATGAACATGGTTGTGCTTCAGGAAGGCAAGTTTTGCTTTCGTGACAAATTTGGCAGTAAGGATAATGACTGGAACACGGGCAGTTTCTGGATTCTCCCTGATTCTTTTTAATACTTCAAAGCCATCTACCTCAGGCATCATAAGGTCGAGTATCATGGCATCCGGGGTTTTCAAGGCAATTTGATTAAGTGCCTCTTCACCATTTTGAGCAGTTAATACCTGGTATCCTTTTGAAGAAAGAATTTCATTCATTTGAACGATTACAGCCTCTGAATCTTCTACGAGTAGAATTGTTTTTTCTTCCCATTTTTGTTCAGTTTTATCCAGCCTGCTATTAATTGATTCAAAAATAGGATAATCATTTTCCTGGAGACTCTTATCCTCAGGGTAAAGTGGATCAATTGGCAATTGCAAGGTGAATTTTGAACCTTTTCCCTTCTCACTTTCTACAGTTATGTTTCCGCCTAAAAATGCAGCATATTTTTTTGCAATGGATAATCCGAGTCCGGTGCCCCCATGTTTTCTGGAATTGCTGTTATCGGCCTGACGGAATTCTTCGAAAATCTGGCCCAGAAACTCTTGGTCTATGCCAATGCCTGTATCAGATACTTCCACGAAAATTGAATGCTTATCAGCTTTAGTTTGAATAGTAATGACTCCACTATCGGTGAATTTGATTGCATTTGCAACGATGTTTTGAAGGATATGCCGGCACTTTTCATAGTCGCTCCGAAGAATAGGCAATGAGTTATTTGGATCAAAAGTTAGACCGATATTTTTTTGCTGTACCTGAGGTTCAATCAGATCAATAACTTCATAAACAAGCGAATTGACATTGAATTTGTTTTCATGGATTTCCTCGAATCCTGCTTCTATCCTGGAAAGATCAAGAATATCATTGATTAAGGATAGCAGCAGTTTTCCATTGCGTTCAATGACATCAAGAAAGCCGTACTCCTCATCAGGAATTTTGGAGGCAAGTCTTCTGTTGAGTACTCCACTTAAGGCAATTACTGAATTTAATGGAGTTCTCAATTCATGGCTCATGTTAGACAAGAAATTTGTTTTCAGCTGATTGCTTTCGTTGAGTTGATTTTTATGTATCTCCAGTTCTGCATTTTGTTGAAGTAATTCGTTTGCTTGTGCGGCCAACTCCTTTTTCTGGGTTTCCAATTCAATGTTTTGGAATTTAAGACTTTCTCCAAGTTGCTGGATTTTTCTGCTGGAAATCAGGGCATTCAGCCATGTGGTTAGAGGTGCGTACATGTCAGAGACAAGACGAATAGATTGATGGTCAAATTCCTGGAGACTTGCCATGGAGATCATCGCAATGACTGTTTGTTTGTCGAGCAGTGGTATGGTGATAATCTCTTTTGGTCTAAAATCACCAGTTACTGCGGCAAGAGTGTGGGTTGTTTCAATAGGTATGTTTTTGATCAGTTCAACTTTTTTACTGGCCAAAGCGACTCCAAATTCACCTTCAAAGTCAGATGCAGAAAATGTGGTCTTATTAGCCGATTCCATTCCGATGGATTCAGTATTTTCAAAATGTGATTTCTGATTATTTAGTAAGTATACAGCCCCAACTTGAGCGTTGGTAAGCTTCATCATAATCCCGAGAACCAGGTTTATTGGCGTCTTAGATTCAAGTCCTTTTAACATTCCGGCATTAAGTTTGGCCGCACGGTCCCTAAAGCTCATCTCTTTCTCTAAGGTTTCTGCAAGATGGTTGAACGAGCCAGACAGTTCACCGAACTCATTGTCAGATGTATAGCTACTTCTTGTTTCCATTTCCCCCTTTGCAAACAAATTGGTCGCTCTGATTAGTTCACTAATTGGCCGATTTATATTTCTAATAAGGAAGGTCGTGACAAGAATAGCCAGTATCAGGATAATCGCCAAAATTATAAGGAGTTGACTACTTAAATTCTTTTCCAGTTCAATGCTGGAGGTGTAAAACTGTTCCCCTTTTGCCAAGGCGAAAGCATCAATGACACCAATGGCTTCAAACACTTTTTCGCTGGTTTTTTCCATTTCAACCATCTCGTCGAAGTGCATCAATTCTTCCTTGTCTTTGCCTGACAAAACCTCGATCCTGAATCCTTCAAGTGAAGAGACCCAATTTAGAAATGCCTTATGTGCCATCACAACATCAGACTTTGGTCCCAAATATTGTGATGCCAGAATATCGAAATTATGTTCTGCATTGGCCTCATGAAGGGATATTTTACTTAGAGAGTTTTTTCTGCTTTTTTCATCATTGGACAATAGTATTTTAGAAAACTCAACACGTATGGAAAGTGCATCAACATTAATCTCGCCCAAGGCCCTGCGAACTTTTAAAGGATGTTCGTATAAATCATCGGTTTGTTGGGCAATCTGATTTGACTGTCGCCAGGAGATTGCTCCCAGAAGAAGGATGAGCAGTATAATGATGCCAAATCCTGTTTTAAGCTGAGTCCCTATTTTGAAATCACTCAAATTCATCATATATCAAATGTTATCAATGATTTAT